>CAYQEY010000086.1:0-8201 GCA_964416635.1 uncultured Lachnospiraceae bacterium
AACAAATTAATATAATAGATCAATAAAGGAGAAATAATCATGAGCCTCAATATCGAGAAAAATTTTTCTGATGTAAATACCATTGTGCTGTCCGGAAGACTGGATACTGTCACCGCACCGCAACTGGAAGCGGAACTTGAAAAGATACTGTCAGATTCAGATGCACTCGTGCTGGATATGGCAAATCTGGAGTATATATCCTCGGCGGGATTGAGGGTAATATTAAAAGCGCAAAAGGCGATGAACATAAAGGGCACGATGAAACTGATCCACGTCGGCGAAAGCATCATGGAGGTTTTTGATATTACGGGATTTTCCGACTTTTTAAATATAGAATAAAGGCTGAGTATAAGAGAGCTGACCCATACGACATTGATGAATTTTTCGCTATATTTGTTGGCTCACCCAAACATTTATTATAGAACCAATTTTTATGGTAATTTTCGCTTTAAGCCTTTGAAAATATCCTCAAACCGAAAACCCTAAAAGCTGACGTTCTCCGGGTAGGGTCATTATATCGCAAATAAAGCCTTTCGCGAGCACGAAAAGGGAAGAGTTTGCAGAAAGGTTGTTACTATGACTTCCTGTGGTATATATCGCGTTTGAAAATCGAAGCAACGGATTTGCTCTGCAGAACATAGTTCGCTAATTTGCCAACTCGGAAAGAAAATTGAAAATCAAATCATCGTGTCCCTTTAGACCTTCATGATCGTAATCGGGATATATGACCATCTGCTTTTCGGAGGTTATTCTATTATATACGGCAAACTGAGTTGAAGGCGGACAGGTGGTATCCATAAGTCCGGTTCCCATCATTACTTTAGCCTTTATTCTCGGTGCTAAATGTTGAATATCAATATATCCGAGCTTGGTGAATATTTCCTGCTCACGCTCGTGTGTCGGGTCAAAGTTTCTGAAATAATAGCGGATCCCCTCATACGCTCCCTTGTTCAGGTCCATATCAAACACGCGCTTGTAATCGGATAGATAGGGATAAAAAGGTGCGCAAAGCTTAATGGAAGGAACGAGAGCCGCACAGGCGATACTCAAACCGCCACCTTGGGAACCGCCCGTAACACCGATGCGGGTTTCGTCAACGTAATCAAGTCCCATAACGATTCTTGCCAACATTGCGGTATCAAGAAATAGATCACGGCAGTGGAGGTCTTCAGGTTTTCCATCCAGACCTCTGACAAATTGGGTGGAATGTGTTGTGCCGAGCGTTCCGCCCACATCCTCGGACTTTCCGCCCTGTCCTCTGCAATCGAGTAAGGCTACAACAAATCCTTGAGAAACGTAGTTGAGCGAGTTTGACCAATCTCCGCTGTCTCCCGAAAGTCCGTGAAATTTCAAAACTGCAGGAACCTTGCCCGTAATATTTTTTGGCTTCAAAAATTTAGCATATATTCTGGCGCCCTTGGTAGAAGTGAAGGTAAGCTCGTAGCAATCGGCGATCCTTGACGAAAATTTGTAGGGCTTGAACGCGGCCTTGGGATCGATCGCATTCATTTCTTCCAATGATGAATCCCAAAATTCATCAAAATCTTCGGGTCGAGGATTTCTGCCCTCATAGACCTTCAATTCCTCTAAAGACATATCAACACACGGCATAATTATAATTCTCCTTTTCTTTTAACGACGCATAGCCGATTGTAAAAATCGGCAATTTCAAATAAGATCCGTTTTTTCGGTGGCTTTGCCGCCGAAAAAACACAGCTAAGACGAGCAAAGCGAGTGCCACGAACATATTATGGGGATGCTTTACTTTGTCTGAACGCCCATGTATTCTATAATGACGCTTAACTCGACGTTACCGACAGGCGATGCAGCATAGTCAAGGCGATTGTCTGATCTTTTGCAGTTTATCGGTTTTTACTCTCTATCTTTAAAAACCAACTGTGGGTCAAAGGATTGAATTCCGTTTTTCGGATACCAATCAAAACTTATCGGCTCTCCGTTTAAAAGCCATTTTTCGGGGCAGACATTTTCCATCCAATCAAGTGGTATCAGCTCGTCCTCTTGAATTGAGTTTACCCTGTAGGCGGACCTCAGGTCTGCCTTTTCTGTCTCTCCCACAGCCTTTGGATCGGGAGAGACAAACATAGGTGTCCCGCTGTGAGCAACAGCATTAAGCCATTGTCTGTTAAGACTCCAATCGATGAGCCCCATGATGCCGATGCAATCAACGTCACTTTCATAAAAGTTTTTGTGGTGAAGCATTCTGAATGCAAGCGTATTGACCCCGTATTTTCTGACGCGTTCCCATTCCTTACCGCTTGTATCATCACCCGTGCGGTTGAGGTGAACAAGACCCGCAGCCAAATGACCGATCACGTTACAAGCGAGAACAAGAGCCTTTCCCTCCGTTGCCTCGTATATTGCACGGTTGAGACCTACGAAAATTTCCGCGGTCGTTTTACCGCGGTCGTAAAAACTCCAGCCGTCTGCGGCAAGCTCGGCATTTCTTTCAAAGCCCCAATATCCGATGGCGTCAAAGGTGGAAAAGTCGTGCTTGATGAGCTTGTAGCCCCAATCGCATATCATTGACATTGTTTTTCTGATATAGTCAAGAGTGTCGGGATGAGAGGGGTCGAGATACTGACCGTCGCGCTTACATCTCTGTTCCGCTCCTTCGGGGAAAACAACACATTGAGCGTCCCGAAGCGGTCTTATCCATATGCCGGGACGTACTCCTTTAGCACTCATTTCGGCGGCGAGTGCTTCCATATTCTCAAACTTTCCCTCTCTGAATTCGCTCCACGGCGCGCTGTGATAGCTTTTTTCCCAACCTTCGTCAATAACCATATAAGGTCTTTCCGAGTTATCTTTGCACAGATCTGCAAGCAATTCCGTATCCCTGATTATATCTTCGCGGGATATTTCGCCGTAGGCATAGTACCAGTCGTTACTTCCGTATATCTTGTGATCAGCCTTGAGCGGAGCATCGCAAAGTAAGGAATAATATTTTTTCAGTGCTGAAAACGCGGATACACCTTTGTATTCGGCAAAAACTATCTCGCAGACCCGAAGTTCTCTGCCGTTGAGGATAACCCCCTCGCCACCGCATCTGACATCCAACCATAAGGTAATGCCGTTTGCGTCGTATTGCCAAAAGCACATAGCGCCGGGGCAGGTCTTTACACCGAAGCACTCGGTAAAACGTCCGCTTACATCGGGATTTTGGTCTGATCCGTTGGAAACGGCGCAAACCCAGGGCATATATCGTTCGGGAACTATACCGCGCCACTCAATATCGCCGTAGCTGCGTTCCCAAACATCCCCATAAACCTTTATAATGTCGGTCCGTTTTTCATTTGCATTGAAATTCCATCTGAGCCTCAAATATTTCACGGCGGTTTTTTCGGCGGTCATATTTACACATAGATTTCCCTTGTCAGTCATAAAAACATAGGCGTGGACATCACCTAAGACAAGTGTCTTTTCATTGGTTTCAGATCTTTCGGATTCGCAAATAATCGAAAAGAAATCCGGATATCTCAGTTTCATAACGTTTTCCTCCACAGTAAAGTGTATTTTAACAATAATTTACGGTTTTGTTCTGTATTCTGATTATACATCGGATCAAGATTAAATTCAATTTGCAAGTAAGACCGAAAGTTCACTTTTGTTTGATGTTTGTACAGGTGAATTTCAATAATTTTATAATTATTTTTCACAAATCCCGAAAAAATACTTGTTTATTCAAGTTTTTGGTGTATAATTTACACATAGGAACTTTATATATAGGCACTTTTTGTGAGGATTGAGTTATGTTTGATTTTTTTGAGGGAGAAGGGCTTGATTATTGGTGCTCGGAACGCGAGATAACACACAGCTCTGTTCATTGGCACAAATTCCATGAGGTCGAGTTGATACTGGCAGGTGAGGGAATCGAGTTTATAAACGGCGTTCCGCATGAAATAAGTGGCGGATATCTGACGGCGATTCCTCCCGGTTCTTTTCATGGTTATGACGTTTCAAGCGAGAAAATGCGGATCATTACCGTTTGCTTTACCGGTTCGTTTTTGTCATCTGAGATCAATCAAAAAACGTTATCATCGGGGCTTCCGTGGTTGTTTAAATTGGATACAGAGAAATTTGAAAAAACAAAAGCATGGTTTAATATTCTGAATACCGCTATTCATACCGAAAGCGATAACCGATCCGATATTGTTAAGCGTATAATTGAGGTAGTGTTGCTTTCGTGTTCGACGAACGACGAAAATTTGGCGAAAACCGAAAACCAACACGACAGTCAGAAAATTGCGATCGTGCGTTCGGTACTGAATTACATAGACGAACATTATGCCGAGAAAATAAGCCGCGACAGCCTTGCAGATGCCTTGCATTATTCCCCCTGCTATTTCAGCACAATGTTTCACAAGCTGTCAGGAGTAACTCTTTCACAATATATCACAAACACCCGAATGAACAAAGCCAAGGAGCTACTTTGTAATTCTGATATTCCGATTTCAGAGATCATAAAAAATGTCGGTTATCGCTCCGAATCACTTTTTTACGGAACGTTCCGTAAGTATTTTGGCATGAATCCAAATGAGATGAGACATAAAAGTGATAGTTGACCGGACGAAAGAAAAAAACGGAATGGATATCAAGATCCTTTTCACTATGATAGGTCACATCAGCGCCGAGACCACACTCAACATTTATAGTCATATCACCGATACGATGCAGAGGCAAGCGGCAGTCAAGATCGACCGAGAGATCGGCGGTACAGACGCACAAATGCCCGAACCGGAACCACCCATGGCAAGTGAACAACAGACACAGAAAACCGCTACAGAGCCGAAATTTGAAGCGTACAAGGGCAAGATACGCAAGCCCGGTACTGGTTGCGTGACGATGATAAACGACCACCTCTACGAAGGACGGTTTTCGCCGAGAGTCAACGGCAAACGCATATCCAAGAATATTTACGCCACCACGCGCGAGAAATGTGAAGAAAAAACGGCAGAGCTGATAAAGCAGATGAAAAAGAAGGCAAATGTCTAAACGAAAAGGGCGACCGCGAGAGCGTGCAAAATTAGCGGAGAAATCATCTAACACACGGTAGGGGCGAACTGTGTTCGCACGCGGGAGACCGCAGGTCTCCCCTACGGATAAGCAAAATTTGATACGCAGAAAACCAAGAGTAACCCCGATAGATTAAAGTCTGTCGGGGCTTTTGTGTATTTCGAAAATGTTTTTTCCTTCTGTTGATTCAATGTACCATGGTTGATCTGTATTAACGATAACCGACTCCGCTTTTTTTCTACAATAATACACCCTATATAAGAATCTTTTGGAAAAATATTATCAAATTTTTCGCGTGATACAACAGACCATTTTTCGATAATTCTATGTTTAATGCCATAGATATCATTAAACTCACACAATACAATTTCCGGATATGAACTGTTATCTATTAAATCTATTGCTGTGGCTTTAATATAAAACATCGTTAATACCTCATTTGTTTTATCGCAAGTTTCGCCTTTGTATTACAAAGGCATTGGGCAAACCCCGTACCCCTTGTAGGGCGGGGGTTTACTCCCGCCGTTGCCTAAAACAAAACCTTTCGTTGCGGCGGGAGCAAGCCCCCGCCCTACGATGCAACCCCATTATAACACAAATCGGCAGAGAACTTGTTTTCTCTGCCGATTTGTGTTGCTAATTCTCCTCTAAGAATGCATAGCCGAACGGTCGCCTTTATGTATTTAATAGGTATGTGATGATAGAACGGGGTAACAAAGTTGTTTTTTATCAATTTTCGTGATTGGGAGCATCTTTTTCCTGAAACATCGACATAACATTCGCAGGTATATCAGAAGCTTCGCCTTCTCGAACCACAGATATTTGAGAGCTATCCAAACTGTAACCTGATCCGGTTCTATATTGTTCTATACCTTTAATTTTTACCGTATCTCCGGTTGAGCAACCGTCGTAGAAATCATCAGGTACAAATATTGTTAGCGGAATCCAATAAAGGTTTTGTTCGGTTGTATCGTAAAAATAATATGCGCCTCCCTCATAATAGAAAAAGCCTTGATAAAGCCTATAGCCTTTCTGTTGTTCGTCCGCAGAAACAGTCATATTTTCGGGTGCAGGATGATAATCTACAGTGGGCTTCTCAGTTTCTGATTTTTCAGGTTCATCTTCTTGTATTTGGCAAGCTGCACAAGAAAGCAAAACAAAAGCAAGTAGCAAAACAGAAATTATTTTTTTCATATAGTTCTCCTAATTCAAACGCTTTGAAATTATCGCCAAAATTAAAGAGCGTTGATAATTTTAAATTTTGATAAATCAAGATATGTCAAACCATGAAGTTGAGGCGATAGCTCGGATTTGTTCAAAGAATTCGAGTTCAACTCATTGTTGAAAATTTTTTGATTTAAGGTGGACGTGAGAAAAGCAAAACATTTCGTATCATAATTAAAACCTTTTTCAAAAAAATAAAAAGAGCGTCAACCGCAGTTAACGCTCCGAAAAACGCAAACTTCGATTGCTGCCACACAAACCTTAACAAAACAAGATATGCTCTCTTGTCTTTACTAAGTGAAATTTGCATTTTTACCAAATTTAATAAGTAAAGACAAAAAATGGTATAAAATCCCCGTAGAAAAAGGAGATACCCGGTTTTGTTATTCGGTTTATGTGGCAGTATCACTATACCATCAAACTATAAAAAAGTCAATAGGAAAATGAAAAAAAGTTAAGAAAAGACTTCACCCAAATGAAAGACAGATAAAAGAATAACAAAACAGACCACCCGGAAGTAGTCTTTTTGAGGTATTGCTATTCAAGGTTATGCATGCGAGACTGCTTTGTATGTAGTAGCGTTTTGAGAATGGAATAAACGACACGAATGACATTCTATTGAATATGACCCGGAATGACGTAGTAATGTTTTCCTTCGTGTTGCTTTTTCTCGTTGTAAGCCTTGAAAGACCGGGTCATGCTGCCAAATAATGCGTGACATCTGAAAGAGAGCATACCGCAAATACTTGGAGCTCTTTTTAGAAGGCATACAATTCTTCGCTTTGTATTTGCCGGGCTCATAAACGGTAACATCAATTCTGCTGTAAGAGATCAAGCTTTCAGATGAATGGAAAGATTGATGTCATGTATCTCCACGGCAATCAACCCGGCGGTGGTATAACCAACACCGGGAATGCTGAGAAGATTCGGACAAAGGTCGTCCACGTAAGCCTTAATTTGTAAGTCGTAACTTTTGATTCTGCGAGAGATATGTTAGCCTTATTTTTTGAATTAGCATATTCAACATCGAAATATGTTACCTTTTCCATGAACTTTTCCTTATACAGATAGTAAAAAAGCCGCAGGGATGCCCCTTACGGCTTTGATTTGAGGTCAAAAACGCAATTTTTGGTCGGAGTGACAGGATTCGAACCTGCGGCATCGACGTCCCAAAGAGATATAGGGCAGTTTTTTGCCTCATTTTAGTGCTTTTTTCGTGCTTTTCAGTCCGAAACCCGTGCTTTCGGGTGCTCCCCGTCGCACTGTTTCCACGTAGTCCGGAACCGTAGATGGTCAAAAATGTGGTCAGACCTCAAATCGCATATCACCCATTCCACCGCGCAAGAGCCTCTCGCTCTACCCGAGGTGGTTTTTTTCTATAATCATTATACCATCAAATTGCAAATAATACAAGTCCTTCACGGTGAAATATTTGCATCGCTGTAAACCTGCTAAAAAAAGTCAATAGGTTTATCGAAAATAATTGAGAAAAATTTTGAGGCAATAGAAGAAGCACGAAAAGGGCGAAAAGGGTTAAATTTTTTCGCCCGAGAGGTATTCGGTTGTATGTGATCAGAGTTCTAATTCACGGTAGAGATCGGTGACTTTGCCGTAGTAAATGCGAAGAAATTTGTTAATGCCGGCAACTAAGGCTTCCTTACCGCATTTGCCTTCGGAACGCTTCTTCTCGATGAACTCATACACAGGGTCGCCTTCGGGCTTGTGCTGAATATAACTCAGACAAACCTCAAAGATGACCTTCCGCAGATACTTGTTGCCACGTTTGGTAATATGACGTTCCATCGCAGTATACGATCCGGATTGGTAAGGCGGCGCGTCAATACCGGCATAGGCAATAAGAGAGTGTTTGTTGTGAAATCTTCTGACGTCACCAATCTCCGCAATGATCCTCGGTGTTAACCCCTCGCCTATACACTTCATCT
>CAYQEY010000087.1:0-7842 GCA_964416635.1 uncultured Lachnospiraceae bacterium
GCCTGTGATCTGGCTTGCTCCCACACTTGCGGCGGTTGTTACCGGTCCGATATCGACTATGGTATTCAAACTTAAATGTATGGGTGTTGCGGCAGGTATGGGTACGTGCGGACTTGTAGGACCTCTCGGTGTTATCGATTCTACCGAAATGAATGCATTTGCATGGGTAGGTATCGCGCTCGTTTGTATAGTCCTTCCCGCTGTGCTTGCCTTCATCTTTAATGAAATATTCCGTAAGGTCGGATGGATCAAAACAGGCGATATGCAGCTTGAGGGATAGTTAGTTTGTGCTTGGTGTTTTTCGCCACCCTTCTTTCTGAGAAAAACTTTTCTTCGCTACATGTCGATTTTTTAAGTCTCACCTTGAAAAATCGGGCGGCACCGGAAAACTGCCTCACAGGAAGTTTTGTTGAACATCAATTCCGATTTGTGCTGTGCGGACTTGTTTCACAGCCAATTAAGAGTGATGTTATATCGGGAAAATCACAAAAACGAATAGGAACAGAAGGGGCTCTTCATAGGAACGCTATGTACAGCCATAACAAAAAACCAAGGTCAAATCAAATGATTGATCTTGGTTTTCGTTTTACAAAAAGAAGAGACCACGTAATTGTGATCTCTTCAAAGGCATAACGATCATTGTTTCATAACAACCTTGAAGCCTATATGCGTACTGTCTTTTTTGTAAGCTGTGATATCCCCACGATGCTTTTCGACAATCGATTTTGCAATGGAAAGTCCGACCCCATAACCTCCCGTAAAAGTTCTGGCTTTATCGGCACGATAGAACCTGTCAAACAAGCGGTCAAGCTCCACGTTATCTATATCCTTATAGGTGTTTTCAACCGTTAAGACAATATGATGCTTTCGCTTTAATGAAACAGTTATATCGCCGCCGGCATCACAGTATTTCAGCGCGTTATCCAAAAGGATGGACAGCAGTCTGCGGATCAGTGTTTCATCTCCCATACAAGTGATCGACGGTTCAATGTCGGCAGACAGTGCTTTTTCGTTTTCTGCCGTAAGTACACCGAAATCCGACACCGTATCAGTGACAATATCGCTGAGTTGGAGTTGAACCACATCGATCTTCTGTTCGTTTTCATCCATGCGTGAAAGCGCAACTAATTGATTGACAAGTTCGGTCATTCGCTTTCCTTCAATGCGAATGTCATCAAGCCATTCATTCTTACCAAGTTCTGTTTCCGCAATGTCCAGATTGGCAAGTATCAAAGTGAGCGGAGTTTTCAACTCATGATTAGCATCGGTAATAAACTGCTTTTGCTTTTCATAGCTTTCGGCGATCGGTTTAACAACGCGCTTGGAAAGCAGAGCGATCAAAACGAGTACAAGAAGGGCGCACCCGAACAAAACAACTGCGGAAATGATAACACTCTGATAAAGCGACGCAAGATTTGTGCTTCCGTCTATAAAGACCACGGCTTGACCATAATCTGTATTGTATACATTGTAGCGATAATTTGAAATCCAGCCTCTTGCCCGATCTTTATTGATCACGCTTTTTGCATATTCGACAGCCGTGTCCTCGGTTACAGAATAAATAAAGTCTGTATTGGTATTTTGAACCTCACCCTCACTGTCAAGAAAAACAGTAAAATGTCGGGTTGAAAATTTGGTTTCGGGTGTTATATAACCGTTATCTCGCGGTTCGTCCACATTGTGTGGTTTTGAAACTCTGTTATTGCCGAACAGATCCGGAAATTGTCCTCCGCCTGCAGAAACTTTATCGGCAAGAAGATCCAAGGTTTTATCCATAGAAGATATACTGAATGCTGTCATTAAGCCGAACATCAAAACAATGACCGCAAAGACGGAAACAACGCATATCAGAATAAATTTTCTTTGGAGGCGATAGATCATTTGTTTTCCTCCAGAATATATCCGGCATTTCTGACAAATCGGATCCCGACGTGTGCACCGATGGCTTCTATCTTTTTTCTGATATTTGATATGTGAACCCATACAACACTCGAATCAACGGTCGTCTCCCAACCCCAAACATGTGTAACGAATTGCTCCGTTGTAACCACCATTCCGGGTCTTTGCATCAGCATCTCCATCACCTGAAATTCCTTTCCGCTTAATGATCGGATATTTCCGCCAAATCTCAATTCATATGTGGAGCGATTAAGCTGCAAACCGTTATATTCAAGAATATCCGGTGTGAAATTGTCCTTCCTTCGAAGCATTGCACGTACTCTTGCCAAAAGCTCGGGCGTAGAAAAAGGTTTGGGCAAATAATCATCCGCGCCGACATCCAGTCCCTCCACTCTTTGATATGTTTCGGTTTTCGCAGTAAGAAATAACGCGGGTGTAGTAAGGCCGGTTTGCCTCAACTTTTTCAAAACCGTTACTCCGTCCATTCCGGGCATCATAATATCAAATACAAGACCGTCGTATTCCCCGGTCATGGCATACTCTAGCGCATCGTTTCCGTTGCTCACTCCGTCTACCAAGTAGTGATTTAATTCAAATAAATGAGTCAGTGTTTTCAATAACTTCGGATCATCTTCTGCTACCAACAGTCTCATTGATTATCTCCTTTTCTAAAGATAATAAAATAGTCAATTGTAAAACTGCGTTTTCCAATTGAGACGTGCGCGGCGGGCATACGCGTGCTTATCGCCGCCTGCCAAAATCGAAGATTTTGGCACCTCCCCTCGGCGCGCGGACTCGCTTTGCTCGTCTTAGCGGTTTTTTTCGGCAGCAAAGCCACCGAAAAAACGGATTTTATTTGAAATTGCTGATTTTTACAATCGGCTATAAAGATAATAAAATCATACCATACCGTCCTAAAGACACACTAAAGACCTTTTTTATTTGGCGTTATTATTTTACCATATTTTGCGACCTTTTTCAAGACACCCCTTATGAATGTTTGATTATGCCGGGGTGTTGATGTTAAAAAACACACATAAGTCATAATTACAAATTCGAGTACAGGGAACTCTCTTCATCCTTAATACAAAAAGGGGCTGTTCACTTTCGCCAATCAATTCAACGGCTGTTTCTACCGGACAAGCGGCAAAGGAAAGGCTGTGATTGATGGCGAAGAAGTAACGATCTCTGCGGGAGATTGGTTAAAGCTTTCTCCTATAGCAAAAAGACAGTTTTTCGCAGCAGAAGACAGTGGAATAACCTATATCTGTATCCGGGTAAAAGAGAACTCGCTTGGCGTATTTACTGCATATGATGCCGTAATTTATTAATAACACTCCAAAATCAAACATCAAGATGGAGTTGATCTCAAAATCCTGCTTTTGTTTACAGAAAGTAAAAAATACAGCCACAACGGAAAGCCATGTATAACAGGCTTCCGGTTGTGGCTGTTTTTTTTATATTAGGTTTGTTTAGAGGAAGTAGTGGTAATAATTGCGGTTATTATGTATCCGTCGTAGTTGTTTCCGCTTACCGTATATTCATAATCGGTGGGAACGAGATGTTCGCCTGTAGCGGGCACGAAATAAGAGGCGTATGTGGTTCTGCCTATCTTGGTCAGAAGCGGTGCTTCGGGAGTTGCCGATCTAAGCTGTTCAAGATAGGAATTAAGGTCAAGATTCTTGGTCTTCATGTAAGTCGCGTGTGCAACTCCGACGTATCTGAATATGCCTGAGCCCGAGCCGTCTGCCGCGGAGACGTTGATAAATCCGTACTTATAAGCGTTCGTATATATCCAGGTGTATTTGTCGACACCGCTGATGGTTTTTGTCGCATTGCTTTCGGAATCAAAATAGTATCCGAGCTCAACAGCGTTTCCGGATGTGTATATAGGTTCTATAGTATCCTTGGTTGCTCTTGTGTATGCTTTTGTTATGCAGATATTGTCATCTGACTTTGCGGAATAGAAATCCTTCATCATAGTATTGAAGGCGTCGATCATTTCGGGAGTTCCGCGCAGATCGACGTTCTCGTCCGTGCCCGACGCAAGTATGGTATATACGTTTCCGTTTGCTTGAGTTTTCGGACGTCCCTCGCGACCGCGTATAGTAACAGTGTTATCCGGACCCGTATATCTGTTTGCGTTGTCAAGCATAAGCAGAGTGCCCGAGTATATCGCGTCTTCTCCGAGCGTCGTGATCTGTGTATTTCCGACACTTTGCTGAGCACCCATTTCATCGGCTTTGTTATTTGCATTTTCGGATATCAGTGCGGATATGCCTGTTATCATCAGAAGGATCAGCATAATGGCGATAAGCGAGAAAGTAACGCAGATGCAATAAAAGACCATTCTCTTTTTCTTCTGTGTTTCGGTCGAACCGCCTTCGAAAAGTTCCGATAAGTTCATGAGGTACCTCCTTGATTTTTTATTTATAAAAAGGGCTGTGCAAATAAATTTGCGACAGCCCCGTCGGAGCTTGTCTGTCCGTTGATGCGTTGCATCGTGGAGAAAGCTCGGTATTATTCAGCGTCTCTGATAGAGAAGTCCATACGTCCCTTCTTGTCAAGGCCCATATACTTGACCTTGACAGAAGAACCTACGTCGATTCCCGCATCGGTAACCTTGTTGATTCGGCGAGAGGTTATCTTGGAGATGTGAACCATTCCTTCCTTACCGGGAGCGTATTCAACGAAGCATCCAACGTCCTCGTTGGGTTTGTCTTTGCTTGCGAGGATCTTTACTACCGTTCCGCTGTAGGTTGCGCCCACTTCGGGCTCGAATACGATAGCATCTATCATAGCCTTGGCTTTTGAAGCACACTCTCCGTTTGTAGCGGCGATGCAGATGATTCCGTCGTCGTCGATGTCCACCTTAGCACCTGACTCGGCAACGATCTTCTGTATAACAGACCCGCCCTTACCGATAACCTCGCGTATCTTGTCGGGATCGATCCTGAATGTAGTCATCTTGGGAGCATACTTGGAAACCTCTGCTCGGGGTGCGGGGATAGCCTTGAGAATTACCTCATCGATGATATAATCGCGGCCCATGTGTGTCTGTGCGAGAGCAGCCTTTATTATCTCGGGTGTAAGACCGTCGATCTTAAGGTCCATCTGGATAGATGTTATACCCTTGTGAGTACCCGCTACCTTGAAGTCCATATCTCCGTAGAAGTCTTCAAGACCCTGAATGTCGAGCATTGTATCCCAGCTTCCGTCCTCGGCTGTAATAAGACCGCAGGAGATACCTGCAACGGGAGCCTTTATCGGAACACCTGCATCCATAAGGGCAAGAGTGGATCCGCAAACAGAACCCTGGGAGGTAGATCCGTTAGAGGAAACCACATCGGAAACGAGACGGATAGCGTAGGGGAATTCTTCGGGCGAGGGAAGAACGGGAACGAGCGAACGTTCAGCGAGCGCTCCGTGTCCGATCTCACGACGTCCGGGACTTCTGGTGGATTTAGCCTCACCGGTAGAGAAGCCGGGCATATTGTAGTGGTGCATATATCTCTTTTCGGTCTCGTTGTCGATACCGTCGAGCATCTGTGCTTCGGAGAGCATACCGAGAGTAGCGACCGTGAGTACCTGGGTCTGACCTCTTGTGAAGAGACCCGAGCCGTGAGTTCTGGGGAGAATTCCGACTTCGCTTGCAAGCGGTCTGATCTGATCCATTTTTCTTCCGTCGACACGCTTCTTGTCGACAAGCAACCAGCGGCGAACGATCTTCTTTTGGATCTTGTAGATAAGCTCGTCCATAATGGATGCGATCTCGGGATATTCCTCACTGAACTTTTCAATGATGGCATCGGTTATCGGAACTACCTTCTCGTCGCGAATATTCTTGTCATCGGTGTCGAGGGCTTCCATCATATCCTTCTCGCAGAAGTCGAAGACCTTGTCGAACATATCATGATCGAGCTCGCAAGAGGGGTAGTCGAATTTGGGCTTACCGATCTCGTCGACGATGGCGTTGATGAATCCGAGAAGCTCTTTGATCTCCTCGTGAGCCATCATAATGGCACGGTACATAGTGTCGTCGTCCACCTCGTTAGCTCCTGCTTCGATCATAACGACCTTCTTCATGGAAGCGGCAACCGTGAGCTGCAGATCGCTCTTCTTTTGCTCCTCCTCGTTGGGGTTGACGATAAGCTTACCGTCAACGAGACCCATGAATACTCCTCCTATAGGTCCGTTCCACGGGATATCGGAGATAGCGAGAGCAGTGGAGGCACCGATCATAGCTGTGATCTCGGGTGAGCAATCGGGGTCAACCGACATAACCGTGAGCGTAAGAGCTACGTCGTTGCGAAGATCCTTTGGGAAGAGGGGGCGGATAGGACGGTCGATAACTCGGGATGTGAGGATAGCCTTCTCGGAAGGCTTACCCTCTCTCTTGAGGTAACCGCCGGGAATCTTTCCTGCCGCATACATTCTCTCGTCGTAGTCAACAGAGAGGGGAAGGAAGTCGATACCGTCGCGGGGCTTTGCCGATGCGGTTGCACAGCAGAGGAGAACCGTATCACCGTAGCGGATGAGAACCGAGCCGTTTGCAAGGCCTGCCATTTTACCTGTTTCGATAACGAGGGGCCTGCCTGCAAAGGTGTAGTGGAATGTCTTGTAATTTTTGAATTCCATAGGTGTGCTGATCTGGGACATAATATCCTCCTTTAAAATTTAAAATATGATATTATCTCACAAGGTTTAGCACTTAATCAGACGTCAAATACAGGAGATTGGGCGCATGATTAACTGCTAATACAATGTGAGATCCTCAACAGAAAAAATAAAAGGGTAAAATAAGAGTAAGGGAGTGAGGAGCCGAAACACAGCGTTCCGCTCTTCACTCCGACAACTATTGGATTACTTACGAAGTCCGAGCTTCTCTACAATTGCACGGTAGCGCTCGATATCGGTCTTCTGGAGGTAGCCGAGAAGGTTTCTTCTGTGGCCGACCATCTTCTGAAGTCCGCGGCGGCTGTGGTGGTCCTTGTGGTTGGACTTGAGGTGCTCGGTAAGGTTCTTGATCCTGTAGGTCAGAAGTGCGATCTGAACCTCGGGAGAACCCGTGTCGCCCTCATGTGTAGCGTACTGCTCAATAATTGCCTGCTTTTCGTCTTTCAACATTTTTGGTATTCACCTTTCAAAAATATATTTATCGTAAAACTAAGCTCGCGGCGGGTGAAAAATTGCCAAGCAATACTTAAATCCGCGAACCGAGTCAACGACACACAGCATTATTATACCACATTAAACTTGGTTTGTAAATAGTTTTTTGAAAAAAATTCAACCTTTTTATACGGTCATAAGCTTGGTTTGATTTTTAAAATTCTATTGACTTTGGCGTTTTATTGTGGTATATTTATTTCGGCGGCAGGCTGATTTGTCAGATATGCCGTGTTTATGAAGAAAAAGAGGAAAAAACGATGACAGATGTTACTGAATTTGATCTTGAAAAATTTTTGTATCCCATATGGAATGAGGACGTAAGCTATGCAGAAGCCGCTTTTGTAAGAGAAACTGAGGACGGTGACATAGCCCCCATCGAGCTTCTTTATCCTATAGATGAGATCATTTCGGTTCGAAGCGCCGATCTCAAGACCAAGTACGCGCGCGGTGTTGATTACGATGTTGACACCGAGGGCAGGCTTGTGATCCTTGATGGCGGCAACATTCCCGTACTCGCGTACAATGATTACTTCTTTCCGCTTACCGATGAGGAGCACTCGCAAAACAGGCTTGCCACGAAATTTCCTGCATACAACAAGCCCGGATACGGATACATAAGAGCAGAGATCGGAGCAAACAAGCCGGGTATGTCGCAGTGGACTCTTGCGGTAACTTATAAGCACACTGCAACGAGTGTTGTAAATGTTCCCGAGTCAAAGAGTGACGTTTACTCAAAGCTTATCACAAAGCTCAATAACGGCGAAGATATAAAGA
>CAYQEY010000088.1:0-7745 GCA_964416635.1 uncultured Lachnospiraceae bacterium
TTCATTCTTATAGCCTCCCGTGATTACAAATTCGTATTCCTTTCCCTACAAATTCATATTTATCGATAAGTACATTATAGCATAAACATCCCTCCAATTCAATCTCATTGATGTAAACAATCGTGAATAATCAAAAAATCTTTCTACATAGCTTCGTTTGCAAGCATGGCGTGGCACCCCGCAAGACAGCGGTCAAGGGCTGTGAAATATTTGCTTCGCGCGTGAGGGGCAAATTTCATTTCACATCGAACAGAGCCGTAAGCGGCGAGAGATATTTCACAACTCACAAAGTTAATTATTTCACATTAAAAAATATCCAATATTTCACTTGAAAAACGAACGGAGCCATGCTATAATATCATCAGAAAGGCGGTGTAACCTATAGCAGGATCAAAACTTCGTGATTTACCTCTATCGGCGCAAATGTTCACGAAGCGAATCATGCTCACAGTAAATCCGACTTTGTTGCTAAATTTCAAATCGCGCTGAAAGAATGTTCTGAAACGCAATACCGGCTTGAATCGTTCGTAAAATCAGAGTTGATCGAACGAGAAACAGACAAAGGATTATATGGCGGGCAACAAGGAGGATGACATCCGAGTACCTTCAGAGATACCGACGGTCAGCTGTATTTATGTATTCATACGCCGAACTGCCACCCGGGTGAGGAGGAAGTATTTATAAGAATTCGTGAAAGATATGATACACTTGTGTGGGATATGTCATAACAAAATATGAACGAATATAAGCGATAAGTGATAATTATTATAAAAAGGAGAAAAATGAAATGAGTACAAAAATGAAAGATAATAACGCAAATACATTCGGATACGTTTTGGTAACCGATTACGTTGAATCTGACACCGGCAACGACCTTTCGGATGCGATACAAAAGATCATCGATGAAAATCCCCACAGAACAATATATTTTCCCGATGGTGAATATATACTCGCAAAGCCGATCTGTACTCCGGCTAACGGAGCTAACGCGGTATCTCTCGAGCTTTCCAAGTTCGCAACCCTCAAGGCAAGCGACGGTTGGTCGAGCAGCGAGGCTATGGTGCGTCTCGGTGCCGCAGAGCCCTTTAACAGCATAAAAGTTAACGGAAGCAATTACGGTATATTCGGCGGCATTATTGACGGAAACAACGTAGCAAACGGCATCTCTGTTGACAGCGGTCGTGAGACGCTTATCGAGAAGGTCTCCATTAAAAATACTTTCATAGGAATACATATCAAGCACGGCGCAAACTCCAATTCCTCGGACGCCGACGTGCTCAACGTAAATATCGTCGGCAACTCCAAAAAGGGCTCTGTCGGAGTTCTTATCGAGGGTTCTGATAACACCTTTACCAACATGCGTATAGCAGGCGTGCAGTTTGGATTTAAGATACTTGCATCCTCGCAGCTTTTAAAGAATATTCACCCGCTATACACCTTTGGCGATGATCTTGCTGACGATGAAGTGTTTAAGGAAAGCTGTGCGTTTTGGGACGATACTGCGTTCCATAGCATATACAACAGCTGCTACAGCGATCAGTTCGCAGTAGGCTTTCGTATGAGAGACGGCGCACGGCAGATATACACCGATTGCATCTGCTATTGGTACACGGGCAGAGGCGGCAAGGCAGTCGGATTTCACTCGGACGGCAGATTTAATTCGGTTCTTCGCAGCTGTAACGTGTTTAACAGACACGAGTGCGAGCTTAAAGCATATCTCACCGAAACTCGGGAAGGCGGTCAGGGAGTTATTTCTTATCCGCTCATACTTCCCGAACAGTTCAACGACCATACCTATAAAAAGTACGTTGTCGATAAGGACATGACGAATATATAAAATCTAAAATGTAAATGACCGACCCGAGGCATGCGTCAAGACGTACGCCTCGGGTCGTTTTCGTTTTTCGGGAAACAGCCGCGACAGATCGGGGATCCGTCAGCGTCTTTTCCGTTTCGGCTATATCCCTCTCAATTTCAACCTCACCAATGTAAACGGTCGTGAGTGATCAAACATTCTTCCGTATAGCCAAAGCCCTTCAAAAGGGTTGAGTGGCGGGAGGAGCGCAGCCCCATTCAGTCAAGCGGTGAGGCTTGACTTCCATCCATCATTCAAAAACCTTTTCCACTTTAAAGTCGCCGGAGCCGAACATATACATATAACCGTCAATATAAACGCCGCGCATATTGGCAGGCTCGCCCGCAAGGGGTACATTAACAAGCTCAACGAGCTCATATCCATCAAAATGGAGGAGAATATATCTGTTCCTCTCATTATGGTTGCTGTAGCTGTTATCTGAAATTCCAATACCAACAAGCTGATTCTGACGGTCTACATAATAAGATTTATATTCGGTAGAATATTCTGCGTTCAACTCATACGAGAATACAGAACGAACTCCGTCCTCTGTTTCCTCATACACTTCAACCTTAAAACTACCCCACACTCCACCTCTGCCGATGCCGAGAAGATAACCGTTTCCAAGGTTAATAAGAGATGTTGAGAAGCCCTCGATCGTACCGGTATCCTTATATGTGATGTTGCTCAGATCGGACAGATCAAAGAAGAATACGGGGTCTGACATTTCAATGGATGTGCAAACATATGCAGTTTCCTTATCGAATCTTACCGACTGTACTTCCTCGTGTGGAGGTGCAAAATCGATCACGGATGCTACGATCTCAAAGGTGGAAAGATCGATGCAATACAGGCTTGCATTAGACTGTCCGGTTGCTGTTTGAAGGATCTCTGCAGAAACAGTACCGTTTTTATAATACTTCTCACTGATGGCCGTGGCATTTGTGGTAGTGAAAACACGAAGAATACCCTCATACTCATCCATGCTCCACTGATCCTTGACGTAACCTCTTACCGTAACATTTCCTTTTCTTTCAAAGCTGTCGCCGCCGTAGGTCAGACAGGAGATCTCGGTCATAGAATTTCTTGTAAATGTACCATCCTCGTTTTCCTTTTTATCTTCGAACACACGAGTTAAAAATACATGGTTTTCGGAAACATACACGTCCTCGGAATAGGAGAGATATGCCGCAGTACCCTTGAGATCGAGTGTATTTTCATCGAGCTTGATCACAACGGTATAACGAGTGCTGCTCAGCTCATCGGGACATACAATGCCGCTTGCGGGAATGCTGTGTGCGCCATTACCTTCATCTATCTGAGGAATGAATGTAGTCTCATCATCAAAATCAAGCTCTTGTTTGTTGATAACAAACTCGGTTAAGAGCAGGATGCTTCCGTTCGTATTTCGGGATGACATATAATTACCCGTAATATTGAATTCTTCCTTTTTCACAATATTTGCAGGGTCACTGACATCAAGCGAGATCAGATTCACATGGCGGTTGTAGTTGTTATTGGTTTTTTCATAATACTGCGTAACAACCGTAGCGGTCTTGCAATCGTTTGAAAGGTAGAATTCCCACTGATCCAAGTAATAATTCTTGCTTCCGCCGTAGATAGTGTAGTTGCCAACCTCTTTTGTGTTTTCCTTGTCAATGGAATATATGCGGAGCACTTCATTATCAAGATAATAAATATATGTGTCGCTCCGTTTGATGCGATCTGCTTCAATAATGCCTTCAACCTGGTTGTCTGTGATCTCTTGGTAGCCTTCATCTTTGCCGTTTGTATTCCCCGGGGAGGCATCTTCTACGCCGTCTGGTACAGTACCAATCTCTGCGGAGCCGTATAAATTGTCTGATACATCAGCCTCGGTGAATGCCTTCAATTTCCGAATAAGCTCATAATACTCACCGAACTCACTATACTCACCTGACTCACTGTACTTACTGTCCGAATACTGCGGTCCATCCGGTGGATCGGTGTTAAACGGAATAAAGAGACACAAGGTGCAAATAACAAGTGCGAAGCAAGCGCAAGCCGCAACAAGTGAAATAAACACCCCTTTCCTTTTGGGTTTAATTACATTGTCGGGATTCGCCTCGGCAATGTATTTATCATCGGCAAGGCTAAAGGCGCGGTACCAATTCTTTTTCTTCATACAAATATTCTCTCCTTTGTAAGATACTCTTTGAATTTGATTCTGGTTCTAAATAGAATGACACTGACATGACCTTCCGAAAGACGCATACCGTCGGCAATATCCTTGACGCTCATCGAATACCAATACCTGCGCATGAATATAACGCGGGTTCGGGTATCAAGGCTTGCAAGAAAACCGTTGATCGCCTTTTTCAGTTCAAGCTCGTCCTCGATCGGAGCATCTCCGTTCGGAATACATTCCCAATATTCGTCAATAGCACTTTCTAACTCTGCACCGCGTTTTTGTGCGCTGTCATAACGATATCGGTCTATGGCAATATTCCGCGTAATACGGGCAAGAAAGCTCTGCAGCCTGCTTGGTTTTTCGGGTGGAATGGCATTCCACGCACCTCTCCAAGTGTCATTAACACATTCATCGGCATCTTCGTGAGAGTGAAGAATGTTATATGCGATGGCGTGGCAATATTTACCGTATTTTAGCTCGGTCTCCCGGACAGCGTTTTCATTGCGTTCCCAATACAGCATAACGATTTTTTCGTCTTCCATACAGTCACCTCCTTAAATAGCTATTAAAGGCCTTTCACACATACAGTCGTAAGTCAAATTCAATATCTTACAGCAAAAAGAAATATTTTTTATTTTCTATACACAAATTTTTATGCATCGATCAGATTATTATATCTCATCTCCTCTGATATGCCCGGTCATATATTTTTACTTGATATAACAAGCTCTGCCGGAAGCACGCTCGCACCGGTATAGCTTCCGTCGGTCAGCTCGTCCCAAAGCAGACGGGCTTTTACTTTTATCTCCCCTGCCTTGCGGGTCGATCTGACAAGCACCGTCGCGATACCTGCTTCGGCACATATCGGATTTGCCATTATCGACGAATCTCCGACAATACTGCCCTCGCCCTCGATTTCAAAAAGTATCGGGTGTCCGTCGCCCATCAGCGGAACGGTGTTGCCCTCCCGATCTGTCATGCGGCAACGTACCGCAACGATATCCGAGCCGTCCGCAACAAGCTCGATCCCCATAATATCGGCTTCAAGCACGAGCCGCTTCGGCACACCGGGAGCCATAACACTCTGCTCCGCCACCTGTACCCCTCCGACAAACGCACGCGCGGTGATCTCTGAACGTTCGGGACACAGACGCTTCTTGAAATCGCGCCTTACGTGCTCAAAGGTGAACGGAGGATGCTTGACTGCGACCTCATCGGGCCCTTGCCTTGCAACTAGCACTCCGTCGCACCAAAGCTCGACTTCTTCCGCATTGGAATATACCGTGACGTCGTCGGGACTGACGTCTGACCACCACGAAGCGATGTAAAGAATATCGCCCGCTGTCTTTCGGTCCTGCTGGCTCTGCATGAAATAATACGAGAACTTGGGTATTCTGAACAGATCGAGATGTCCGCCGTAGCAGGGATTCATATGATATCCGCGATTGTGCGATATACCCGGCCAAACCCCATATCCGCAACGCTTTTTATTATTATAAACGTCAATATACTGAACCGAGCCGCTCTCCGAGCCCTGATATCTCTTGAGCATTCGGTTGACTGCCTCTACCATCGGATAGTCCCCGAAGGCGCGAGGCATACGCCACACTGTATTCTGGTCGGTAAAATTATCCGGGTCGTCGCCGTATTCTCTCGTCCATACGGGCGTAGGCGTAGTATCACGCTTCTCGATAAATCCGTAATCCTCGTATCCGATCATCCCCGGGACGTAATCGTAATAGGAAACATCTGTGGGACCGTAATCGGACGCCGTGTAGCAGTCGGCGTAAGGGTATTCCTCGTGAACTACCTCGTGAAAACCGAGCTGTATCTCATAACTCATTTTCGATTCATTGAGTATCGGCTCCCAAAGAATGACCGAAGGATTGTTTCTCTGCCAGCGAACTATCTGTCTCATATTCTGCTTTGCGCGCTCGAGGAATATTCCTTCCCGACAGAACTGCCAACCGGGATTGCTCACTATAAGAGTCATTCCAAGCCGATTGCAGGCGTCGGTTACAGCCTTTCCGAACGGATAATGCGAGCGAATATTCTCGCAACCCATTTGCTTCAGCTTCATCATATCGCGAAGTAAAAGCGAATCCGGAACGGCATTTCCTATATAAGGCCAGGTCATGTGATAGTTGACCCCGCTGAATCTGTGGGACTTTCCGTTGAATATCACACCGTCGTCGACAGTGTATCTGAACGTCCGTATTCCGATCTCGGTATCACACGAATATACGGTCTCTCCGTCGGTCATCAGTTCAGCGCGAAGCGTATACAGATACGGAGAGTCGATGCTCCACAACATCGGGCGCTCCACCGTGAACACACCTTCTGTGTAACAGGCAGCTCCGCCTGCGATCCGACCCGAATGATCCTCTTTGCACACGGTGTTACCCTCCGCGTCGATAAGAGATACCCGAAGAATATAGTCGCGCGCATCCGCAAAATCATTTCTTATGTGTATTTTTGTATGGACCTTGGCACTGTCCTGCGAGACCTCGCTGTAGTGTACGAATATACCGCCGCCCGCCACCTCATCCTCAAGCAGCGGATCTGTTATATACAATGGCTCAAAGACGCTCAGGGATGCCTTGCGATACAGACCTCCGTCGTATGTAAAATCAAGATCCTTTTGCGGCTTTCCGGGCGGAACTTCGGGATCATCGCTGTTATCAAGTGTTATACGGAGAGTATTTTCCGCTCCATAGCGTAAAAATCCGCTTATTTCGGCTGCAAAGGGAATATATCCGCAAAAATGCCTCGCGGCGAGAGTACCGTTGATCTCAAGCTCGGACACACCCATAGCTCCCCCAAATTCGACGATAACCTTCTTGCCGTCATATTCACGGGGTATAAAAAGCGTCTTTTCATATATACATTTGCCTTGATAGTTGCGACATCCGCTCGAATTGGCGGGGGTCAGCCTGACCGTGTGCGGCAGGCAGACGTTTTCCGCGCGAGAGTCATTCCATTCACCGCCAAGACAGAAACGAAAGCCTTGACTTATATCCGTAGTCTGATGTTTGATCATAAAGATCCCTCCAAAAAGAATATTACTGAAGTCATTATATCACGGTTTTTACGCATTTGCAAGAAAAAAATACCCAAAAGCGTGATATTCTTGACGGAGAGATCACTTAACGTAAAATTCCCACAGACCGAACAAACGGCTCGTGGGAATTTTTTATACGCTGAAGAAACGGTTAGCCAAGACTTCTCCGGCGAGAGAAGGTGGCAGACGAAGGCTGACGGATGAGGTGTTGTATCATGGATATGCCCATCCCAATAAAGATGCAGCATGCAATCTATAGGCTCCCTCCGGGAGGGAGCTGTCAGCGGAGCTGACTGAGGGAGAGTGCGTTACAATGAAATCGGCACAAACCGGGAGTAACGCAGGCTCCTTCCACCGCTATCGCGGTCCCCCTCCCTCCCGGAGGGAGGCTTTTTTGAGCACCCTAGTCTTCCACAGGAGAGGGCTTTTTGCGACGTCACATTCTCTCATAGTAGACGGCTTTTTTGCGTCGTCCCCCATACCGTCCGCGTCATCATCGTCCGTGTCATCCTGAGCGAGCAAAGCGAGTCGAACTGCGAAGCAGCGCGAGGCGAAGCCGAGCAGGATCTCGGACGGAATGTGCAAGCGTCCCAAAACCGTCACTCTCCACCGTAGATCCCGACACTGCGTGTCGCGCTCCGCGTTCGACTTCGGGCTGC
>CAYQEY010000089.1:0-7710 GCA_964416635.1 uncultured Lachnospiraceae bacterium
TTTTGCGTTCTTCATCTGAGCGAGCTGTTGTTTTTCCACAGCATCCGCATACTTTTTTATCAGACATCGTCACATCCTCCTTATATACCCCGGTTGGGTATATATATTATATACCTCCACGGGGTATATGTCAATAGATTATAAAAATATTCATGAATTATTTACTGGCAGTTTATACTTGCACGTGCCCTTCATTTGATACCACGGTTATGGAGATAAGAAAACAGAACCCTGATTTATCAAGTCGCTGTTTCCATGCGTCTTATCATCACAGAAACAATTCGTTCTCTTTTATAAGAGAACCTGCTTCCTTAATTGACATTGCCGCAATGAAAAATTTTGTGTCCGTTTTTTATAATCCTCTGCAAATTCCAAGCGGCATTCTCTTTCTCAGACACAATAATTTAACAAAGTTTTTTGTGGATAAACGAAAAAAGGGCGGTTTCCGAAGAGAAAAACTCTCCAAAAACCGCCTTAAAATGGTGTTACACCGGTAGGAGTCCGCTAAGTAGACCGAAATCGGCGCTTGGCATCTTTTAAGACCAAAAGACATTGTGGGGTTAAATGAGCCCGTCAGGGAAAGACGGAATAGATTTCATTATTCTGATTCTTGTATTCCGTTGTCGCAGTATCACACATTTATATATCTGCTAAGTTCGGAAACGATCTGTTTTTCGGTTTCCAACGCCATAACGCTTTCGGCGATCTTATCCGCCTCCTGCTTGCTCCAGCGGGAGATCTCTCTTCTTGTAGCCAGTAATGATGTCGGATTTACGCTGTACTCATCGAGACCGAAAGAGATCAGAAGCGGGATCAGGAGCGGATCTGCGGCGGCTTCTCCGCACATACCGACAGGTATGCCGGCTTTTTTACCTTCGGAAATGATGTGGCGGAGAATGCGCAAAACCGCCGGAGAGAACGCAGAGTAAAGATACGCTACATCCGCATTGCCTCTGTCGACCGCCATAGTATAGCCGGTGAGATCATTTGTGCCGATGCTGAAGAAGTCCGCTTCTTTGGCAAGCACATCCGCAAGTATCGCGGCAGAGGGCGTTTCGATCATCACTCCGATCTTGATATTCTTGTTATACGCAATCACTTTTTCATCAAGCTCCGCGCATATTTCCCGAATCAGCGCTTTTACCTGACGCAACTCGTCCACACCTGTAACAAGCGGGATCATGATCTGTAGATCGCCGTAAGCGCTGGCGCGCAGCAGTGCGCGCAGCTGAGTTTTGTACATTTCGCTGTTTTTAAGGCAATAGCGCACCGCCCGGAAACCCAAGAACGGATTTTCTTCTTTTTTCAGACCTAAATAAGGGATATCCTTATCGCCGCCGATGTCCAGCGTTCGGATTACGACGGTTTTGTTTTTCATGATCAGGAGTGCCTTTTTGTAGGCTTCGAACTGTTCGTTCTCATCAGGCATGGTGTTTCTGTCCATAAACAGGAACTCAGTTCTGAAAAGTCCGACCCCTTCGCCGTCGTATGCGATCACCTGGCTCGCGTCCTCCGGTGTTCCGATGTTGGCGAACAACTGCACTTTTTCGCCGTCCTGAGTGCGGGTTTCAAGTCCCATAAACTTTGCCAGCGCGGCGCGCTCCTTCTCAAAATCCATCCTCATCCGGATGTATTCTGCGATAGTTTCCTGTTCCGGATCCGTCAGGACTTCACCATGAATTCCGTCCACGATGACCAGTTGGTTATCCTTGAATTTTTCGGTTGCGTTTTCCACGCTTAAAACCGCAGGGATTTCCATCGCCCGGGCGAGGATGGCAGCGTGCGAGGTTTTGGAGCCGACTTCCGTGATAAATCCGACCACGTTTTTTCGGTTGATGCATGCGGTCATCGACGGCGTGAGTTCCTTTGCAACCAGCACTGTATCTTTCGGCAGGTCGGACAGATCTACCGTGCGTACACCTAAGAGCAGTGCAAGCATATCGGACTTGATGTCCTTTACATCTGTTGCCCTCTGTTTTGTCATCTCGTCATCCACGGCGCTGAACATGGCAATAAACATATCACATACAGCTTCAACCGCCGCTTCGGCGCATTGTCCGGCATCAATGCGTTTTTCGATCTCGGAACACATATACGGATCTTTCATCATCATTATGTGTCCGAGTATGATTTCCGCCGCCGATTCACCTGCGGTTTCCCGAACGCGCTCACTCAGCCGTTCGTTTTTCTCGAAAAAGAGCTTGAGTGCATCGTTCAGACGCTTTTTCTCTGTCTGTGCATCGCAATCGGATTTCGGAATATAGCGCAGATCGGCATCTTGATAAATCGTCACCCTTCCGATACCGTAACCCTTGGAAGCCCCGATCCCATAATACATGTCTCTCACCTCACTTAATCATGTTTTAAAAAATTTTCCTGAAATATTGCTTTGCGGATCTATTCGCCGAATCCGCCTGCAACCATGGTGACTGCTTCTTTAAGCGCCTCTTCCTCACGTTCACCGTTGCAGGAGATCTCGATCTCCATGCCGCACTTAATGCAGGCGGCAATGATGTTCATAAGGCTCTTGCCGTCGGTTTTAATTCCGTTCACACAGATCGTTACATCGCAGGGATATTTGGTCATCGCGTTTGCAAAACTTACTGCGGGACGCATATGAAAGCCCATTGCGTTTACTACTGTTACCTTTTCGGATACCATGATACTTTCTCCTTTGTATTTTTTAATAAATTTATTTCGTAACTTTTTTCTTCAAGAGACCGAGCATAAGCATGCTTACGACCGATCCGATGACCAGTGACAACAGATATAACGGCCAGTTGCCGACTACCGCGAATACGAAGATGCCGCCGTGCGGAGCCATAAGCGTACATTCGAAGAGCATCGAGAGACCTCCGGCAATACCTGCGCCAACCATGCAGGAGGGAATGACACGCAACGGATCAGAAGCCGCATAGGGAATTGCACCTTCGGTGATAAAGCTGAGACCCATGATATAGTTCACGGGACCGCTCTTTCTTTCCTGCTCGGTGAACTTGCTTCTAAAGAATGTTGTTGCGAGCGCGATCGCAATCGGAGGAACCATACCGCCTATCATAACCGCCGCCATAATATCGTAGTTTCCGGATGTGATTGCAGCCGTACCGAATACATACGCTGCTTTGTTGAAGGGACCGCCCATATCGATGGACATCATCGCGCCGAGAACAACGCCGAGCATAACCTTGCTGGTGCCGCCCATGGAATTCAGTATGTTTGTCAGACCGGTGTTAAGCGCACCCATGATCGGGTTGACCGCACACATGATGAGTGCAATCATTCCGAGACCGGCAAGAGGATAGATCAGAACGGGTTTGATGCCTTCTAACGATTTCGGAAGTTTATCACAGAGCTTTTCAAGACCGAGCATCAGATAACCGCCGACAAAGCCTGCAAAGAGTGCACCGAGAAATCCGGAGGGTACGTCGCCGCCGATCGATGCAAAGGTCGCACCCGTCGTTGCGAGGAAGCCGCCGACGATACCGACCAAAAATCCGGGACGGTCTGCAATGGATTTGCCGATGAAGCCTGCGAGAATCGGGATCATGAAGCTGAATGCATGACCTCCGATGGTCTTAAAGAAAGCGGCAACAGGTGTGTTGGTACCGAAATTCGAGTCCTGCGGTGCGCCAAGTATGGTGTCGATCAGGAACGCGATCGCAATAAAGATACCACCCGCAACAACGAAGGGAAGCATATTGGATACGCCGCTCATCAGATGCTTGTAGATCTTTCTGCCGAAGCTTTTCGTTTCGCCTTGGTTGTCTGAAGTCTTAGCACCGGTATGATGATAAACCGGGGTCTCATCGCTCAGCACACGGTTGATCAACTCCTGTGGCTTTTTGATACCGTCTGATACCTTGACACTGATCAGCTTTTTGCCGTCAAAGCGTCCCATTTCAACGCTCTTGTCAGCGGCGATGATGATACCGTCCGCTGCATCGATTTCTTCCTTTGTCAGAACGTTTTTCACTCCTCCGGAGCCGTTGGTTTCGGCTTTGAGCGGGATCCCCATATCCTCTCCCGCTTTTTCAAGAGCCTCTGCAGCCATGTATGTGTGGGCGATACCGACCGGGCAAGCGGTTACTGCAAGGATACGATAGCCTTTCTTTTCAACTTCCGCCATCGTCTGTTCCGGATATTTCTCCGATTCTCTGCGATTGATGACAGCCAAGAATTCATCTGCGGTTTTTGCGGCCAAGAGTTCGTTTCTGAATGATTCATCCATCAGAAGAGTCATCAGTCTGGAAAGCACTTCCAGGTGCAGATTTCCGTCTTCCGGGGCGGCGATCATAAAGAGCAGGTTTGACGGATTGCCATCCATTGACTCATAGTCGACACCTTCAGGCGCAGTAATAGCGGAAAGACCGGGCTTTGCAACTGCCGAAGTCTTTGCATGTGGAATTGCAATTCCGTTTCCGACCGCTGTCGAGCCTTGTGCTTCTCTTGCAAGGATCTCCTTTTTGTATGCTTCCTTGTCGCTGAGGTTACCGGCCTTTTCATGCAACTCGATCAGGGCGTCGATTGCATCCGACTTTGAGGCAAGTGTACGGTTCAGTGAAATGCTTTCTTTCTTCAAAAGATCTGTGATGCGCATTTTGTTTCCTCCTTGTATTTTATAATTTATAATTATTTTGACTGAATTTTATTAAGCAGTCTAAATATTTCGTCTTTTGTGGCAAGTCCTTCGCCGAACGCGGTTGCTCCGCCTGCCGCGGTGCCGAGTTTAAGAGCGTAGGCATAGTCTTCTTTTTGCGTATATCCCGCAAGGAAACCCGCCACCATAGAATCTCCGGCGCCGACCGTGTTTACGACCTTACCGCTTATCGCAGGCATATAATATGTGTCATCGTTTTCATTTACCAGAACGGCGCCCTTTGCGCCCATGGAAACCAGAACATTCGCTGCTCCCATTTCCCGGAGTTTTATTGCATATCCTGTAGCGTCCTCCGGCGTTTCAATATCTACGCCGAATATCTCACCCAGCTCATCGCTATTCGGTTTGATGAAAAACGGTCGATATTTCAGGGAATTCAGCAGTAAGTCCTTGGTGGCATCCACCACAAAACGAACGCCTTTTCCGTTGAGCAGCTCCATGATCTTTTCGTATATATCCGAAGGAACCGTGTTAGGGATACTGCCTGCGAGCACAAGTGTATCACCGTATTTCAATTCTTCCAGTTTCCCGAGCAGAGCTTTGATGTCGTTTTCGGAAATTGCAGGTCCCTGACCGTTAATATCCGTCTCGTATTCCGAACGGATCTTGACATTGATTCTGGTAAGTCCTTCCTTTAAGTGTACAAAATCCGTATGGATAATTCCGCCACTGAGTGTCTGCTCAATGGCATTTCCGGTAAAACCGGCGATAAATCCCATAGCGGTGGATTCTATTCCGAGTTCCTGTAAAACAAGCGATACATTGATCCCTTTTCCGCCGCAGAATGTTTTTTCTTTTTCGGAACGGATTATACTGCCGACCGTAAGCTCCGGCACATAGACCAGGTAATCGATCGCCGGGTTAAATGTTACCGTATAGATCATTCTCCAACCTCCTTGACTACTGTAATCTTTTTATACCGATCGTCCGGCAATTTGTCCGTCAGAATGCAGGCAGTTCGTATGTCTGCGAAGGTGACGGCTGCCGACTTTCCGAATTTCGAATGGTCTGCTAAAATGTAGGTTACATAACTTTTTTGCACAACAGCACGTTTGACACTTGCTTCGTCGATGTTGGGCGTGGTATAACCGATCTCCGTATGGATGCCGTTGGTTCCGAGAAAACATTTTGTAAAGTTATATCTGTTGATCGTTTCCAGACAACTGACGCCCACCAAAGCCTCTGTTGTTGTTTTTACTTCTCCGCCGGTCAAATATACCTTAAATCCCCTGCGGGCAAGAAGATGTGCATGATTGAATGCATTTGTTACGAACGTGACATCTTTCTGGGTAATATACGGAATCATTTTCCCGGTCGTTGTACCTGCGTCGATAAAAACAAAGTCGTTTGGGCGAATCGTCTCTGCGGCATACTTTGCAATTCGTTCCTTAGCAGAGGCATTCAGTTTCATTTTCTCGTCCACATCCGGTTCCTGCAACAGAATACCCGGTTCTATGGTTACCGCACCGCCGTGTACCTTTTTTAATTTTCCCATTTTTGCCAGCGCCAACAAATCTCGTCGGATAGTGGATTCCGAAGCACCTGTAATTTCCGTAAGCTCTAACACCGAAACCGAGCTGTTCGTAGACAATACTGACATGATTTTATTATATCGTTCTTCTGTAAGCATGACTTTCATCTGACCTTTTTTGAATTATTTTGATTGCCTTTAGCTGAATTATATCATATAACCGACCTTTTGTCAACCATTTTCAATCAAATTTTTTTAAAATATTTTGCAAAATCATTCAAATTCAGTCATTATTGTTGCGCATACAACGAAATACGCTGTCAAAAACTTGTGCAATTCTTGAATTATTAAATTAAAAGAATACGGACTTTCTTTTTGCACTCATACCTTAATACACAGTTTTACTATTGAAAATATGTCGACTTTATGATATAATGTACCATATATATAATTTCAAGTGGGATAATGATGGATATCAAAAAATTAGACAGTTGGGCAGAGCAACTGTTAGATACCGGAAAAAGAAATAACATCGTTAACTTTAAGTATACCAGGAGTTCGTCCGTAGAGGTTCTTCTTCCCGAAATTTCATCTATCTTTGAGAAGGCAGATTCGTCTGCTTCTTTTGAGGTGTTTGATCCCAAGTTAGCCGAAGATGAAGAAGATGAGAATGAAGAATCCGTGCAGCTTACTATTGAGGAATACGATTTTTCAGCAAACTCAAAGCGCTCTGAATATATTCACACATATTCTCCCAAAATCAGAAAAGCATCTCAAATCCTTCTTTATAATGCTTTCTGCAATCCCCTTACTCTTGCCTGCTTTGGGACGCTGATATGAGATATGAAAGCGGCAAATGGTGTTTCTATCGATTTAATGGGCAAACCAAATGGGTGAGGCAAACCGGTAACACAGAAAACAATATCGAATTGCAAAAATATATGTTGAATGCATACAGGGTGTTGCTTACCCGCGCAAGAGCCGGAATGGTTATCTGCGTGCCGGATGGAAATTCAAATAAGACCGTCAATGCTTTTTTGGGAAGACAGCACGCGCCTGTCTGAGTATTATGATGGGACATATCAATATCTAAAGAGTTTAGTAATAGAGAAAATATAGAAGAAATTCAAGCATCAACTAAGAAGAGAAAAACAAAAATGAAAATCATGTTCGTTTGCCACGGCAACATCTGTCGCAGTCCGATGGCTGAGTTTATATTCAAAGACCTTACAGCAAGGCGAGGCATGGCAGATCAATTTGTGATCGCTTCCTCCGCCACAAGCACGGAAGAGATATGGAACGGCATCGGCAATCCCGTCTATCCTCCGGCAAAGGCTGAGCTTGCAAAACACGGGCTGTCCTGCGGCAGGAAGCGTGCGGTGCAGCTGAAAAAGAGCGACTATGACAAATACGATCTGTTCATCGGCATGGACAGCGCCAACATACGTAATATGCTCCGCATTTTCGACGCTGATACGGACGGTAAGGTGCATAGGCTGATGGACTATACCGACCGCGGCGGCGATGTAGCCGATCCGTGGTATTCCGAGCGTTTCGACGTTGCATATCGGGATATTTACGA
>CAYQEY010000090.1:0-7614 GCA_964416635.1 uncultured Lachnospiraceae bacterium
TTGAAACATCAAGGCCGGTTTATGCGGTTTAAATTTGATAACAAGTAGTTTTTCTGAGGAAGCTTTCTCGGACAGCTCATCTCTACCGAGAAAGCTTTTTATTTTATTATATAGAAAGTGCTGACCCCTCGTATAAAGTTTTTGATCAAACTTTTTTCAAAAAGTTTGCGGGGTGGAGGGCGCGCAGCCCTCCATAAATAAAGCGGGGTGGAGGGCGATGAGCCCTCCAAAAAAAGCGAGGTGAAGGGTGCGCAGCCCTCCATAAAACAATAGCTTATTTAGTTAAAAAGTTGGGTTATTGAGATACCAGTTACCGTTTTGATAAACTATGGTTATTTCTCGGGTAGTTATTTTATCGGGGTCCGAAGGCAAATAAGAATCAATGGAAATGGTAACACGTTTTTTATTTGAGCTGAGTTTATTTATTTTTGCTGTTTCAAACAGATATACTCGTTTTTCAACGTTAAGAGCTCCGTATTTATTTGACTGAGCAAGCATCATAGATCCGGTTGAGGCGGTCGTCACTATAAATTTCGGTGTCATGACCAAGTCTTGAGAAGCTATTCCGTCGAATACAGATCCGTAAATAGAGGCAGAGTACTCGTTTGAATACACGCTCTCGACCTTTTCCTTTATATCCTCTATGGTAGTATATCCCGAATCAAGTCTTACGTAATCGTATCCCTCGTCGTCGGCAGAGGTATAATAGTAATCGTAGCGTTCTTCGGTATACGGGATCGTGTAGCAGTATTGTTTTTTATCGGCGTCTGCATAAATTTCGGTATAATAGAGTGCGGTATCTCCATCGGGTATCGGAAATTTTTCTTTGAGCTGTTCTTCGCTCATCGGCTCATCGTAAAGTACAGCATAGGTGTAATCTTTAAGGTAGGAATCGCGGTAAGCAAAGACGGTATTTTCGGTTTCAAGAGTGTAATAATAGTATATGAGGCGTTCTTTTTCCACTCCGTCGGAGTTTGTTACATATTCGCCTGTGTGAATGACAGAGGTGCTGGTTTTCGGGTCGGAAACGTGTTCGTATACGGGCAGGCCCTCCCCGAAAAGTATGACATTGACCTCGTATGCGCTGTCGATAAGTTCACGAAAGCGCGCGTCTATCTCCTCATATTCGGGGGGCGCGGAGCAGCTCCTTATTACAAAAACGGAGCCTATCAGGAGGGCGACTGCAACTATCAGCACGATTATTCTTTTAACGATCACAAATTTCATATTCCGCATCCTTTACAGCTGTTTTTTACGGCTTTTTGTTTTTAAATACGAGCTTTTTGCTGAAGAAATAATTTGATATGACCACGATGATCGCAGCGACGAGCTTAGCCGAAAGCTCATTTATATTCAGTTCTTTTCCGAATATTGTCACGCTGTTCAGCGAGGGGAAGATCGCCGCGAGCGCGAGTGCTCCTAAAAAGGTAACTCCGTAATCGACGAAAAAGGTGACTACACGACCGCTTGCAAAAATGCCGAGCCGGCGCAGTGTCGACCTGCTGTTATCCGAGTCTGTGAATACCCATTTTTTATTTGTAAAGAAAGCGAAGAATACAGCGGCTATCCATTGAAGTACCTGTGCCGCAGAATATATCAGAATATATGTAGAGCTTGACGTGTCCTCGGCAGGCAGGTCGTATATTGCCTTACCGCCGAAGAGCACCCCGAAGTACACGAACCATCCGACAAAGGTCGTCAGTACGCCGAAGCTGAGATATCTTACTACTATTTCGTGTTTTTTCAACGATTCCTTTATTTTCATAAATATTTCCTTTAATCATTTTGTGCTTTTTTTATCCTGTCGTTGTATTCCCTTGCCGCGCTTTCGGTCTTATTGTCGCCGTACTCATAATAGTGCCTGCCTGCAAGGTCGTCGGGAAGGTATTGCTGTTCGACGTAGTGATTGGGGTACATATGCGGATACTTATAGCCCTTGAAAAGCGGACTTTGCAAATGCTTCGGACATTCTCGTCCCATACCTGCCTCAACGTCTGCCATTGCCGCATCGATCGCCGCCTCAGCCGAGTTTGATTTCGGCGCCGTGGCGAGCAGGATCGCCGCGTTTGCAAGAGGTATTCTCGCTTCGGGCATACCGAGCTCCTTTGCCGACTCACACGCCGCGCGCGTTACGCTGACGGCGAGAGGATAAGCAAGTCCGATGTCCTCTGAGGCTATGACCTGCAATCTTCGGCATACCGATATCAGCTCGCCCGCCGCGAGGAGCTTTGCAAGGTAAAATACCGCTGCGTCGGGGTCCGAGCCTCTTATTGATTTTTGCAGGCAGGAAAGCAGGTCAAAATGCGTATCTGTGTCAAAATTGCCTATCTTTACGTTAAACTCGTCGACGACCTCGCGAGTGATTTCGTTTTCAGCTGAAAAATAAGCGTTTTCAAGCACTCCGATGGCGTGTCGGACGTCGCCCGACGTACTTTTTGCGATGTAGAGGAGCACCTCGTCGTCGGCGTTTTTTCTCTGTCCCGACTGTTCGTCAAGATAGCTGATGGCGCGTTTCAGCGCTCTCACGCACGCCTCGGCCTTTACGGGCTTGAACTCAAAGAGCGAAGAACGTGAGATTATTGCGTTGTATATGTAAAAATGCGGATTTTCCGTAGTTGAAGCGATAAGCGTAACTCTTCCGTCCTCGATATATTCGAGCAGAGTCTGCTGTTGCTTGCGGTTGAAATACTGTATCTCGTCGATATAGAGCAGTATTCCGCCGCGGGAAAAGATACTGTCGGTCGTCCCGAGTATCTCCTTGACGTCCGAGAGTGACGCGGTGGTGGCGTTGATGCGGTGGAACGCCATGTCTGCACCTCTTGCGATTATCTCCGCCGCCGTGGTCTTTCCCGTACCGGGGGGACCGTAGAATATCATATTGGTCAGTCTGCCCGACGCTATCATGCGGCGAACGACTCCGCGCGCACCGAAAAGGTGGTCCTGACCCACTATATCGTCAAAGCTCTTCGGACGGATGGCGTCCGCCGTTCTGAAACTGTTCATAGGTTATACAGACCTTCCTTTCGTAGTTGATTGCCGACCGAATGAAATCATTAGTTTTTGAAGTTACCCAAAAAATCGTTGAGCGTGTTGAGAATATGCGGCAAAATGAGCAAAAGCACGAAGAATGCTATACAGAGGACGATTATGTAGATGACCGTCATCAGCCACGACGATCCTTTTGCGTAAAATTTGCGCTCAGCCGTCTCGCACATCGCCTCGGGAATGTAAAAACGGTCCTCGGATGCACTTACGCGGTATTCTTGCTCGCGAAATTTCGGAAGCGAAGGCTCTTCGGTGCGCTTTTTTTCATATATCTCGCGCTCCTCATTCTGCCTTGCGTAGAATTCGTCTTCTTCGACGCACTTCACCACTCTCCTGAGATTGACGCTCTTTTGTACCGCACCTCGAATGAAAGGGTTTTTCATATATCCGAGCTCTTCAAGATTTTTTGCACTTTCCGTACTCATGCATCCATCGGCAAGCAGTTTGCGTACAAATCCGCCGAGTACCTGCTTGTTGTATGCCATGGCAATACACGCTATGATGACTCCGATAAACAGTCCGAGAACTACGAGCCGCACAGACATTACCGTGCTTGAGCCAAAACCTAAATTTTCATAAGTTCCGTCTGCTCCGAGATATACTCCGTATATGTATTCCCACAGGTCTTCCCAAATCGTAGTTTCCATCTGTTTCTCCTTGTTTGTTTTTATCCGGTCTGTTTCGGGTCTTCGTTATCTTTCTTAGGACAATAGTGCTTCGGTCTAAAAGCGAAGCTCGGTATCATTCCAAAAAGGCGACCGCCTTTTGCGGTCGGTCGCCTTGATGTCATAGATCTTTATTTTTTGATGATATCCGTACCGACGAACTTGCGAAGGACTTCGGGAACGACTACCGAGCCGTCTGCAAGCTGATTCTGCTCAACGAGAGCGGGCAGGATACGGCTTGTTGCAAGTCCCGAGCCGTTGAGCGTGTGGACGAACTCGGTCTTGCCGGTCGCCTCTCTTTTAACTCTCATCATACCTCTGCGCGCCTGATAATCGCGTGCGTTGGATACCGACGAGACCTCTTTGTATCCGTTCATCGAGGGAATATTTATCTCTATGTCGTAGGTTCTCGCCATGGATGCCGAGCAGTCCTCTGCCGCGAGCTTGACGGTGCGGAAGTGGAAGCCGAGTCCCTTAACGAGATTTTCCGCGTTTGCGACAAGCTCCTCAAATGCCTCGTCGCTCTTTTCGGGAAGAGTATACTGAACCATCTCGACCTTATTGAACTGGTGACCTCTTACCATTCCGCGCTCGTCCGCGCGATAGCTGCCCGCCTCGCGTCTGAAGCATGGGGTATAGCTTATATACTTGCGGGGAAGGTCTGCCTCGGTGAGTATCTCGTCTCTGTGAAGCGATACAAGAGCGGTCTCCGCCGTGGGAAGCATAAAGCGGCGGCGCTCATCCTCTGCGGTCTCGAGCCAGTATACGTCATCGGCAAATTTCGGAAACTGTCCTGCGGTGAGTCCGCACTCATATCCGAGCATATGGGGAACGAGAACGAGCTCGTATCCGTTTTTGATGTGCGTTTCAATGAAATAATTGAGCAGTGCCCACTCAAGGCGCGCTCCCATTCCGCGGTATATCCAGAATCCCGCGCCCGAAAGCTTGGTTCCTCTCTTGTAGTCGATAAGTCCGAGGTCGGTGCAAAGGTCTACGTGGTTCTTCGGTTCAAAGTCGAATACTTTTGGCTCACCGAAGAAACGAAGCGGTTGGTTGTTCTCCTTTCCTCCGGGAAGAAGGTCCTCGTCGGGAAGATTGGGCAGTCCGAGCATCAAGGAGGTGAATCGGGTCTCGACCTCTTTAAGGCGCTCGTCGATCTCTTTCGTTTTTGCGGAAAGCTCCTTCATACGGGCGAATATCTCGCTTACGTCTCGGTTTTCCTTCTTGTACTGAGGGATAAGCTTGTTTGTTCTGTTCTGCTCTGCTTTGATATCCTCGGTCTCGCGGATAAGGTCGCGGCGCTCGCCGTCAAGAGCGATTATCTGCTCGATCTCTTCTCTCGCATCCTTACCTTTCTTCTGAAGTCTTGCAATTACCTCTTCGGGATTTTCCTTGATATATTTGATATCCAACATTTTTTTGTCCTCTTTTGTCTTTTTGTTAGTTTATTTTGCCGCTGCAATTCAGCGGAATATTATTCGTCAAAAATGCTCTGACCGCAGAGCGAGCGAAGAAGGGCTTCAAGATCCTCGTCGTTGTCGTAGGTAAGCTCAACCACCTTTTTGCGCGAGGAACGCGAGATGCGCACCTTTCTGCCGAGAGACGACATTGCTCTGCGCTCCAGCTCCTTCATGTGAAGCTTTATCTGCGGATGCGTTGTGTCCTCTTTTGGCTCCTCATCCTTGCGGTTTGCAAGAGCGTTGATCCGCTTGACCGAGTTTTCGGCCTCGCGCACCGAAAGGTTCTGAGCAACTATTCTGTTTGCCAGCGGCAGAATGTTAGCGTCGTCGTCAAGACCGAGCAGCGCTCGCGCGTGCCCCGCGGTTATCTCGCCGATGCGAAGCATTTCAAGTGCCTCGTCGGGAAGGTCGAGCAAGCGGAGCATATTTGTAACGGCAGAGCGGCTCTTGCCGACCTGCTTTGCCACCTGATTCTGCGTAAGTCCGAATTTGTCTATCAGCGCGCCGTAGCCCATGGCTTCTTCAACCGGATTGAGATCTTCACGCTGAATATTTTCGATAAGCGCTACCTGAGCGGCGCGCAGATCGTCTCCGTCAAATATCACCGCGGGTATCTCGCTAAGCCCCGCCATCTTGGCGGCTCTCCAACGTCTCTCGCCTGCGATTATCTCGTAAGTGCCCTCGGCTTCCTCGTTCTCGCGAACGATTATCGGCTGAAGCACGCCGTAAGAGGCTATCGAATCCGCAAGCACCTCAAGCGATTCGCGCGTGAAGGTCTTTCGCGGCTGATCGCGCCTCGGTTCGATATCTGCTACCCTCAGCGATTCCGCCGCTCCCTTCTTGCCTTCAAGAACGTTGTCGTTAAAAATATCATAGAAGCCCCTCCCGAGGCCGCCTGTTTTTTTTGCCATTTTTATTACCAACCTTTATTTATTAATAATTAGTTCATAATTTTGCGGGATACGCGGCTTATTTTTTGAAATTTGATTTAACGCTTCGGTTTTTGTGCTGAGTTTCAAACAGAGCTTTTGTTTTTATTTCGGTAGACCCGGCAGGCGTTATTCGTATTGAGTTTCCTTCGTTTTTCACCGTAACACTCGCGCTTTTATTACGCATATCGGGAGTGTTGTCATCAAGAAGTTCGCCGAGTCCTTTGCCGAGACCTGAAGGCTTTTTCTGTACTGCCATATATTACCACCTTTATATCCTGGTCGCGAGCTCTTTTGCGACGTCGAGATATTCCTTTGAACCTTTGGAGCTCTTGTCGTGGTAGTATGCAGGTTTTCCAAAGCCGGGAGCCTCGGTGAGCTTGACGTTGCGCGATATCCTGGTCTTGAATATCTTATCATCATAGTGCTTCTCAAGCTCTGCGATGACCTGCATCGAAAGTAAAAGTCTGCTGTTGAACATCGTGATAAGGATTCCCGTGATGGCAAGCTCGGGATTATACATCCTCTTGATCCGGTTGATGGTTACCATCAGCTGGGACAGACCCTCGAGCGCGTAGAACTCACATTGCATGGGAACTATTACACCGTCGCTCGCGGTAAAAGCGTTGATCGTGAGCATACCGAGCGAAGGCGGACAGTCGATTAGTATGTAATCATAGTTATCCTTGACGGGATCAAGCGACTTTTTTATGCGGAATTCGGGATCCTCAATGTCGAAAAGCTCAAATTCGGCGCCCGCAAGAGCGGTATTTGTCGGAATAACGTGAAGATTTTTGTAGGGCGTTTCGCAGATGACCTGCTCGACGGGAAGTTCGCCCGTTAAGAGCTCTTTGGTCGTTGCTCTGAGCCCTTTTTTTGAAATGCCGACACCGCTGGTCGTGTTGCCCTGCGGGTCGAGGTCGATTATAAGAACTTTGAAGCCGAGAACGCCGAGAGACGCGGCAATATTAACACAGGAGGTAGTCTTTCCGACACCGCCTTTTTGATTGGCAAAAGAAATTATCTTTCCCATTTGACATTCCTTTCATTTATAAATTCACAATAACATTGCTTAAATAAAAAACAACGATATAATTATAAACTTTCAAACTGTATTATAACATATCACTGCCATAAATTCAAGATGATTTTATAATTTTTTGAAGAAATTTCACGAAATTTGTACATCTTTATATGTCACCCCCGACTGCGTCATGTTTCGGTCTGCTTTTGCTTTACTCAGTATCGCAAAGGTTTCACGTGAAACATTCGCCGCTTTATCTTAATAGTGATATTATATCACACTTCAAATGAAATAAATGTCGAAATATAGCGTCATCCTGCATTAGTCGCTTTTTTGATCAAAGGAGGGCTGTGCACTTTTATGGAGGGCTCCTCGCCCTCCACCTCGCAAACTTTTTGAAAAAAGTTTGATCAAAAACTTTATACGAGGATATGCTATTTTTATAATAAAATAAAAAGCTTTCTCGGTAGCGATGAGCTGTCCGAGAAAGC
>CAYQEY010000091.1:0-7598 GCA_964416635.1 uncultured Lachnospiraceae bacterium
TACGAATTGAAACAAATCTGACTATTTTGGGCTTTAACTGTAATTGAGACTTATGGGGACTCAAACCACACAATAAATAATGATAATTTATATATCGCAATAGAAACGACGATCGAAATAGGATTCAGTTACAAAACTATATGATCGTTACATATGTTAACAAAATAGTTAAGATATATGAAAGACAAAATGATGAAATCATACTTATGTTAGAAAAGGGCATTAGCGAGTATTCCTCTATACTCTTATAAAGAGTCATACATTTTTCCTCGCAATAATCTATTAATGCCGCAGGGGCTTTTGAAGTTGCTCCCTGTGATTGTTCAATCAATTTTTTTATGTATACTTCTATTCCATATTGTTTTAATTGTTTACTCTTGGTCTCAAAAATTGTTTTAAATCTTTCGATAGCTTTTTCTCTCTGATCAGTTGGCATGTATTTATAATCAAAAATCACCGATAATAATTCATCTGCGAAAATTAATTCTTGTTCACGGTGCCTTGCTAATATCCTGACTGCGGGATAATAGATATTCACAGAAAAAAGAACAATTGATATTAACGGTATAAATAACAAGGCCTCCTTGAAGTCTACATCTATGATTGTACCGAATTTCCTATATAAAGCATACAACACTATAGCAATAACAATATATACCAAACTCGATATTAACAGCAATGCATTGATCTTGCGTTTTGAACCCCCTTTTTTATAATCCTCAGGGAACGTGACTACGATAATATAATAAATCGCACACAAAATCAAAGAAATTAAAAAAAGTTCAAGAATGCTCATTATTAACTCCCTATATTCGGATACTTGTTTTTTGCCAGTTTTTCGAAATTGATCATATCTAAAAAAATTGCTCTGCGATAAGTTTCACTACGACCCTTTGTATCCGCTATTGTTAATAGCGAATTAGACACAAGCTTGTCAATAACTAGTTTTCGAATATTGGGGGGTTTTACTCCCAAAAAATCACACAATTGCTTAGCGGTGCGTGGTTCTGAACAATAAATTAAAGCTTTACACAAACGTTCAGTGTTCGCAATAGTGAAAACAATATCCGCTATATCATTTCCATGCAAAATAGAAAGCAAATTTGCACTTATCTGTGTATTAGCTTTCACGGTGTTGAGATCATTTTTGATCTTTTTCAAATCTTCCGCTATTGCATTATATTCTTCTCTTGTTATTGCCTCCATCTTTTTTCTCCTCAAAAGATCCTTTTCGGATTTTTTTGTTTCCCGTTTACCAATACCATTTCAAGTAAACCCGCTTGTTCAAGCGACATGCAGAATTGACGAACAGCCTCAGTAGAAACACCTACAGCAGATGCAATCTCCTTTTGTGTTTTGGTTCCGTCAAACATTTCATACATCTGTTCTCTTGGAGGAGTAGTTAAATATTTTGTTTTTATACTCTCATTAAATTCTTCAAGTTTATCCTGAGAAAAAATAGTAAGTAGTTTGCGTATTGTTTTTAATTCTTGAAGAATCTGCTCGTTGATATCCATTATTCTTCCTCCTTAATTTCAGTTATTCCGTACTCCTCGAGGTTAAACGCAGCTTTAAATCGTCCCTTAGTTTCTGCCGGGATGACAATCCCTTTCGATGCCCATTTCTTCCATATATTCGAAACAGTCACATGGGTACACTTTTGAGTAAGCTTTGCCGCAATATCTCGAGTAGAGTTATTACCGTCTGTTAACTGGTAAATCTCCAATAGTTGTGTTCTATTCAGCTCCGCTGAGAGCATATTTGCTATTGTTGTCTTGTTCACAAATTTATATATAGTTATAAATTCAGAGAACATATTAGTGAGACGTTCAAGATTATCCATTATCTGTTTCCTCCTTTTTCAGATCCTGTGCTGCGTAGTAAATAGCAATTTTTGATATTGATTTGGAATACATTTTATTATTTCCTTGCTTTGTAACAACAAGTAAATCTTTAGCAACTAATTGCTGTGCGAAAATTTGTACAGAATTCTGCTTCTCACCTATTTCCTCGCTGATCTCCTTCAGTGTTTTCGTGCCATCAAACAACTCGTATGCTTTCCTACGCATATCGCTAACCAAAAATTCTTTATTAAACCTTTGTAACGCATTTGCTTTCGTTGAAACAGTCAGCAGGCTTAATTCTTGCAAGATGGCTTCTAATAATGCTTCGACTCTTGTTTTATCCATAATTCGTTATATCCTTTCATATACATCGTCTTCAGTCCTGTATTTTAGACTTAATTTCACTCACCAATAAGTGAACGGTGGTACAAGGACTCATTTCAGAGGGCTTATCCTTGCCGTTAGCCCTGTGTTCTTCGTATTTTCTTTGAGCAAGCACAATAGCCGCCGATTCATCGCCAAAGCGATTCAGTTTATCATATATTTCGCGTTCTGATTTGATATACTTTTGACCCGACACTTGCTCAAAAGTTCTGCCAAAGCCCGCACAGCACGACACAGAATCCTGATATGTAGGCATACTGCCGAAATAGGCAGAAAACCATGCTTCAATGCACGGATTTGTCCATCCAACGTGTATGCCCCTGTTATTTGCCTGACGAATAATCTCATCAAAATCTTTGACCTGATCTCTATCAAAAATAATCCATATCTCGCCATACTGTGGATTTAACGAGGCCAAGTTCAAAGCTTCATCCACAAGATTCTTTGTAGAGGTTTTAACAACCTTGATTACAAGTTTCCCTTGTAATTCTTTCGGAATAGAATCTCTTAACCCCAACATGTAATTCTGCTCGGTTTCTTTTGTATCAGTAACAATGAAGTAGTATCCCAATTCAGGTACTCTTCTTTTTGTCATCTGATCTCTTGTTTTTCGCTTTCCGTTTCTTTCAACTCGGGGCATCAATTATCCCTCCTTAAACATATCAAAATACTTCAAGGTAGGAATAGCACCATATTTACCTAAAAGATAATTCTTTTCGTAGTTTTCATCCTTCCGAATCTTCACTCCGTCTTCATCGACAAAGTCCGCCAACGAATATAAAGTAGATACGCCGGCATAATCCTTTTCCGTAAACCAGATCTCATCTCTACGCAACATATTTCCGTTCAATTGCCAAGAATCATGAGATGTGAAGATAAGTTGTGCATGCTTCGTGTTTATTTCCGGATTGAGGAAGGTTATAACAAATGTTCTGACGAGCAATGGATGCAATCTTGCATTCAACTCATCTACGAATAATACTCCACCGGTTGAGAGAACATCTTGAAGCATTGGATACAGTGCAAACATCTTCAATGTTCCTGCAGATTCATTTTGCAGGGGAATTGATGTTGTCTGATCAGAGTTTATCAGCCTGTGGATGGCATCAATCTTAAGATGTTCATCTTCATCATCGCTGTCAGACTTAAGAACTTCTACATTAAATCCAATTATAGATGGATCAAAGGTTGAAAAATAATCTACAACATTTTGCTGAACCTTTTTGTCATCGGCAAATCCATTAGGAATCAATTGCGACAAGAAGAAGTTCTCTATTGGCCGTCCAAAGTCTGCAAAATCGTTGTTAATAAACCAATCTCTTATAAACTTTAACTTGGCAATTTTCAGCTTTGCTCCCAATGAAACAATTAATGTTTCTTTTGCTAAAGCAATTTTAATGTTTTCTTGACTTTTAGCAGGAATGCCGGGCATTTCAAGCGTATTCCCATGGCGATAGAATATTTTCTTATATACACCACGCGAGGTTTTAGACTTGCTATTAAGCCATTCTTCACATACACCGCTACTATTTACTGAAAATCCGTAATTATAGGTTTTTGCTCCGTTATCTTCAGAATCAATAAAATACACTTCAAAAGTTGTTTCTGCATTTTTGCTATCATTATCAAACAAGAACGGAGTAGGCTTGAAAAACTTGGTCTTTTTCTTCTTTGAATCAGCTTCATCGCCATATTCTAATGATTCTATTACATACATGCTCATATATCTGAATGCTTCTTGTACGTTAGATTTTCCACTTGCGTTAGCACCGAATATAGCAGCAACCGGCAAGATCCTCTCGTTAGCAACAGAAACGACGTGACTATTAAAATCAGAAATCTTGGTAGCCGTTAAGTCCAAAATGGTATCATCTCTAAATGATTTATAATTTTTAAAATTAAATTGCAATAACATAATACATATCTCCTTTTATAACCTTTCACTATATATTATACTCAAAAAAATCATTTTGTCAACACCTATTTGAGAAATTTTCTCAAATAGGTGTACATTTTTTTGCTTGCTTGCGATGATTATAAAGTCATTCGAGATAAATAACCATTCTTACGCTACTCTTTTTTTCTTCTCTCCTTCTCTGCTTTGATCTCGGCTTTCATTTTCACGATCAGCACCGCGAGTTTTTCTTCACATTCCTCGCGCGTGGTGGCGTAAATATTCTTGGATATGCGTTTGCCATTGACTCTCGGCGAAAACCGTCCTTCGTAGAGGTGGTCGTTTATCATCGTCACGCAACCCGTGCCGGGCTTGCGTATCTTGCCCTTATACGGCTCAAATTTCGGCTCCGGCGTGGCGTTGGTCTGTGTTTGTTCACTTTTGTGTGACTCCGGTTCGGGCATTTCGGCGTTTGTACCGCCGATTTCGCGGTCGATTTTGACCGCCGCCTGCTTCTGCATGGTGTCAGTGATATGACTATAGATATTCAGCGTGGTTTCCGCGCTGATGTGTCCTATCATGGTGGAAAGCGTCTTGATATCCATTCCGTTTTCCAGCGCCATCGTAGCGAAGGTGTGGCGCAGGTCGTGGAAGCGGACTTTCTTGCATTGCGCCCGCTGCAATATCTTTTGAAATCTTCCATAGAGTGAATCGGGATTTCTCGGTTCGCCTTCCTTGACGGGTGATGGAAATACCCAATCACAGGTGGCGGTTTTCTTAAGCTCCGCAAGAATTTCTACCATTCCGGGCGGCAGAAGTATCGTTCGGATCGAAGATTTGGTCTTGGGCTTGGAAATCAACGTTTGCGCGCCTTTCTTTACGACCTGACGCCTGATGTGAAGCTCGCCTGTATCAAGGTTGACATCTCTCCATTGAAGGCCGAGTATCTCCCCACGGCGCATTCCCGTGGTCAGTTCGAGGAGAAACAACTCGTAATACCCCTCGGCTTGTGCCTGGATCAGAAATCTTCTGATCTCGTCTTGCGTCAACACCTGCATTTCTTTTGCCTTTTTGGGTGGCAGTCTGCAACCGATTGCAGGATTGGTTGTGATCAGACCTTCTGTCACTGCCTTTTCAAGTGCCGTTCGGCAGGTGGTATGGCAGGAGCGCACCATTCTGTCGGACAAGCCCTCGCCGTAATATTCTACAAGTCTGCGTCTGCCGCCTTTCTTCAGCCGTGCGTAGAACTGTTGCAGATCGTTCTGCGTCAGCTTGCAGAGCGGTATCTTGCCGATCTCGGGAATGATGTGGTTATAGATCCTGTTTTCGTAGCACTCTTGCGTAGTCGGTCTGATTTTCGGCCTTGAGAAATTCTGATACCAGAAATCCATCCAATCGCCAAACGGCATGTCCGGCTTGAGCTTATCTGTTGTACGACCGCATTGTTCTTTGAGCGCTTGGAGCTTTTCCTTACATTCAGCCTGCGTTTTTGCCGTTACGTTTTTGGTTTTCGGATTGCCGTTTTCTTTATAACCTACAACAACTCTGCCTTCCCAGCGCCCGTCTTTTCTTAAAATATACTGCCTTCTCCATACTTTCGTTTTTTATTCACCATTGCTAACCTCGCTTCCTGTTGTAACTAAGGCTCTGCCTTCGCAAGCCGTGGTTTGCTCGCCACAGCCTAAGTTACTGCCACTCCTTTTTGCTCCCTTCATCTGCCACAGGCAGCGGTCGCAAACGTCCCCTTCTCCGTATTTTCTTTTTGCCATTGATTACTCCTTTATCATGATATTCTGCATGATATTGCCCACAATATTTGACGCCGCTTTCTGCATATCGCTTGTAACGTGGGTATAGGTATCAAGCGTGAAACTGGCATTCGTGTGTCCGAGAATGCCTGCCAGCGTTTTGGGATCGACTCCGCCATGTGTTGCATGCGTGGCAAAGGTGTGTCGGAGATCGTGAAATCTGATCAGCGGAAGTCCGGCATGTTTCAGAATGAGCTTCAGCTTTCGGTAGGCGGTGGCAGGACTGATTGGCTGTTCGGGGTGCATGAAATTCGGGAACACCCATTCGGTGATTGCCGTCTGTTTTCGGTTTTGAAGGACTTCTGCCACACTCGGCGGCATCAGGATACTGCGGACTCCGGTTTCTGTTTTCGTTTCGCCGATGCTTAAACCGCCTTTTACAACAGATACTGACCGTTGAACTTTCAGCGTATTTTCGCTGAAGTTGATATCCTGCCATTTCAGCCCGCAGATCTCACCGCGGCGAAGTCCCGTCATGACTTCGACATAGAAGAACGCATCCCAGTATTCCTCGCCTTTGATGGCTTCAAGGAATGTGTCCAGCTGACTGTCGCCGAGTATTTGCTTTTCTGGATAGTTGCACTTGGGAACGGTCGTTCCGTTCGTCGGATTCTTTACCAGGAGTCTCTCCCTGACGGCAACATCCAAGGCTTCATGAAGCATCAGATGCACCTTTCTGACCATGCTGTCTGCAAGCGTTTTCCCGTGGATGGGATGCTCGCGAGTACGACCTTCTTTCTTGATCTTGTTATAGAATTTCTGAATGTCTGCCGTTGTGAGGGACGAGAGTTGCTTATTTCCGATGAAGCGCTTGACCTGGTGTTCGACCATGGAGCGATAGGCGTGAAGCGTACTTTCACGGACGGTGAATATCATATACTCGTCAAGCCATTTATCCAGCCACTCGCCGAGCGTCATGCGGCAATCTTCGGTGAGTTCAACGTCACGGTAGAGATCAATCAGCTGGTGGAGCTGCTTGAGTGCGCTTTTCTGCGTTTTGGCGAATGCCGACTTATACATGGGTGAGCCATCGTTCTTGTGCCCGATAATGATTCGGGCTTCCCACCGTCCGTCCGAGCGTTTGCGTATCGTGCCATCACCCTGCGGTCTGCGTTTAGCCATTATAAATCACTTCCTTTCTGTGAATTTCTTTGTTCTCCAAACATATCACACGTTCGGGACAATATCCAGCGTTATTTTGAATAGTTATCAAAGCTCCTTTCGGGATAATTTAATACATAAGAATACCTTGCCTCTTGGCTTGATCCTCTCGGCGTTGCTTTCGGTCGATACCGTGGTAATCGATCTGATGCTCCTTTGAATACATATCCTCACATCGCTCGTCAAGGATGTTGCTTGCGTAATAAAACAGATCGCATACGCCGATGACGATCCGTGCGTTGAGCCCCTGCTCGATAGAACGTATCGCCTCACGCGCAGGCTCGTAGCCATGCTCGGCTGCAGTGGAAAGGAAGGCCTTACCTGCCTCATGATCCTCGTACTCGTAGTAAAGCAGTAGCCCAACTCTCGTCTGTGTCCACGCATCCGTCCGTGCGGAACGCTCGAACCACTCCCGCGCTTCCTCACGCTTGCCCTCGTCGAAGAGCATTTTTCCGTAGGTATATTCCGCTTGGAAGCTTCCGTGAGAGGCGGCTCTTTTGAAATATT
>CAYQEY010000092.1:0-7130 GCA_964416635.1 uncultured Lachnospiraceae bacterium
CCGGCTCTATCCATATTCCGAACTTGACACCCTCTGCCTGTACCTTCTCTACGAAGCTTGCAAGTCCGTCAGGGAATTTATCACGGTTTTCAAACCAATCTCCCAGACCGGCATGGTCATCGTTACGCTTTCCAAACCATCCGTCGTCCATAACAAGCATATCGAAGCCTGTTTTTTTCGCTTCCCTTGCGAATTTGATAAGCTTGTCCTCGTCTATATCAAAATAGCAGGCTTCCCAGGTATTGAGCACGACGGGATGTGGCTCAACGGATACGGGCGGCATGATATGCGTGCGCACAAATTTATGGAAGTTTCTTGACATTCTTCCGATGCCTGCAGCCGAGTATGTCATTACAGCCTCGGGTGAGCAAAAGCTCTCACCCGCATCAAGCGTGTATGAGAAGCATTCGCTTCCAAGTCCCATCAAAACTCTCGTTCTTCCGAGCTGGTCTACGTCGACCTCGTCAAGGAAGGACCCGGAATAAACGAAATTAAATCCGTAAGCCTCGCCCTTTTCGTCTGTCGCATTGCGGTCGCAAAGCGCGATAAACGGATTATACTGATGCGAGGACGTACCTCTGTTGGAGTAGACCGACTGCTTACCGTGATGAAGCGGAACACGCTGGAAGGTCACCTCGTGAAGATGAGAGCCGTACAGTGATATCATATCGAGGTCGGAGCGTTCGATATCGAGCATCAGCGGCATACATCTGTCTATTCTGACGCTCTTCTTTCCCTTATTCTCGATAACCATGTATCTGCTGATAATATCAACATCTTCGAATACCGTGTAGTAGAGTTTAAGCTTACAACCGCAAACAGCATCGAGCATGGTTATCTCAAGCGTTTTAGTGTTTTCATCGGCACGAGCCGCGGGAAGTCCGTCGAGTTCAAGTCTGCCCTTGAAAATACGGTGAGAGCGATACACAAAATCGGTAACTCCCGTGCCATCCGAGCAAACACGGAGAGCGCTTGGTCTGAAGTCTCCCGAGCCGTAGAATGAGCACTCCTGCGCGAACACGTCGGGAGATTTGTGCTCGTCAAGCTCAGGAATATAGGGTGCAAACGAAAGCATACGCATTTCTGACGAGGGTATCTTACTTGTACGCTTGCCGTAATATGTATGGCAAAGATATCTGCCGAATACTATCTCGAAAGCATACGTCGTATTCTTTGTGTTTATTACAAAGCGTTTATCGTTTTTAAGAAATCTAATAGACATTTTTAACCTCAGTGATTTTAAAAAAACGGCACATGAAGGCAACACCATATCAAATGTGCCAAAGCAAAGTTAACCCGCCGAGCCGTGTAATCGGAGGAGAGAGACCCTGCGTTGCAAGGTGGTGCCCTATCGCACGCTTTACTGCTCCCAGCGTCCTCGTTTTGCGTTGAGACAAGTCGATCAAGGCAAAGGAGGGAGGTCTGCAAACCACGTTTGAACTCTGTTTCGGGCTCCTTTAAAGTAATGTGGCTCTTATAACCGATTATCACGAACTAAGCAGGCAAAATTCATTTTTACCGTGTGTAATATTATTGTAATCCGAATTGCCTGAGAATATACCAATGAAAAAGCATTTAAACCATAGTTTACACTCAGTTATCGTAATCTATCTCCTGTGAAAAAAGATCGTCAAAATAGTCGGCAACATCGTCGAGCTCATCGTCATCGTCTACGCTTACGAGTATCTCCTCGTCGCCGTCCTTTGAAAGCTTGAGGATAACGTATTCGCAAACGTCGTCCGAGGCATCGGGATCATCGACCGGTATCATTGCAAAGTATCTCTGTCCGTCTCTTTCACATTCACCTATAACTTCAAAATCGATTTCATTTCCGTCCTCATCTGTGAGCGTAAATATTTCGACCTCTTCGTTTTCATTCATTCTTTCTTCGCTCATTTTAGTTATCTCCTTAAATATATTTATTGAGTATATTTTACAATATATTCTCCCTCTTGTCAAGAGTTTTTTGGATCCGAAATATCAGTTTAACAGCTCGGCAAGTATTGCGTTACTGACGAAAAAGCCCTTGTCGGTAAATCTGACCCTTCCATCGCAAAGCTCTAAAAATCCACCTTTGGCAAAAGCGCGAATATTCGGCATATCTTCGTAAATATCGCGCCCCGTAAGTTCAAAATATTCTCTTTCGGATATTCCCTCTCCGAGCCGCAAGCCGAGCATCACGTATTCGTTGACACGCTCCTCCTCATTTATTTTTTCGCGCTCCTCCACGATATCCTCACCTCGCAAAAAGGCGTCGATATCTCTTGAGTTTCCGAACCGCTCGCCGCCTACGCAGGAATGTGCGGCAACGCCGAAGCCTATATAATCCTGAAGCTTCCAATAGCGGAGATTGTGCCTCGACTCCCTTCCGGGCTTTGCAAAATTGCTTAGCTCATATCTGACATACCCATGCTTCTCAAGAAGCTCTCTGCAAAGTGTATACATAGCATACTCGGAATCCTCGTCGGGAAGAGCAAGCGAATCCTTTATTCTTCCGAATGTCGTATTATCCTCTATCTTAAGTCCGTAGGCGGAAATATGCTCCGGCTCCAATGCAAGAATCTTCATAAGCGTTTTTCGGAAGCTCTCCACCGTCTGCTCGGGTATTCCGTACATAAGGTCGACGCTCAAATTGTCAAATCCTGCTCTTCTCGCGCACTCAAAGCTTATGCAAAAATCATCAAAGCTATGCAATCTTCCGAGCAAAGAAAGCTCGTTTGGGTCAGCGCTCTGAAGACCTATGCTCAAGCGGTTGATACCCATACCATGCAAAGCGACGAGCTTTTGCTCGTTCGCCGTGGCGGGATTACATTCTGCCGTTATCTCGGCGTTATCTGATATAACAAACGAACTTTTCAGCGTATCGGTCAAACGTTCAAAGCAATCGACAGGCAATAGTGTAGGCGTTCCTCCGCCAAAATATACGCTCTCGACATTGACCTTTCCATGTTCTTCTGAAAACAATTTTATTCTGCGACAAAGCTCATCGGTATAAGCACAAAAATCTCCTTTTCTGCTCGGAAAGGAGCAAAAATCGCAGTAATTGCACTTTCTTATACAAAACGGTACGTGTATGTACACCCCAAGCGTGTTCATTTCTCGAGATTATATATATCCGCGATTATGTCAACGCAATGCTCGATACCGAGTGCACCCGCATCAAGCGAAACGTGATAGTTTTTAGCCACACCCCATTCGGTCTCGGTATAGTATTTATAATACGCCTTACGCTTTTCGTCCTTGTCACGCAATCTCTTCTCCGGGGACTGCCTTCTTTCGCCGTAATTCTCAAGTATGTGCTCTATTCTTTTCTCAATACTTGCATGTATAAAGACCTTAAGGCAGTTGTAATCCTTCTCAAGTATATAATCCGCACATCTTCCGACAATAACACAGGGACCCTCGGCAGCAAGGTCTCGAATTATTTTTCGCTGAAGCACCCACAGATAATCCTGATTGGATTCGGAATAGTGCGTGCCGCCCGAAGCAAAAGCGTTTGCAAACCAATGCTTATGATTTGCATACTCGCCCTTATCTTCAATGTAGTCCTTGGAAAATCCGCTCTCCTCCGCGAGCTTTTCGATTATCTCCTGATCATAACAAGGGATACCGAGCTTTTTGGCTACCTCTTTTCCTATTGTTCTTCCTCCGCTTCCGAATTCGCGGCTTATTGTAATAACATCGTATGCCATACAGTGTCTCCTTTCACAAACGTCACTCCTTGTCGACAGTATCGGAAAATCTGAATCCTGCCGTATCCGTAACGGGCAAGGAGAAAACGAGAGCATGAGCCTTCGATTCCATTCCCGCCTTTTGCATAATGGACTTCATTATATCTTTTTTATTCTCGCTTTTTGAAACTATAAGAACGATCTCTTTTTCCTCGGCAAGAGAAAGACCTAAAAACTTCTGTGCGCCGGCTCCGGTTCCCTTTGCCTTAAACGCAGTTCCGCCGGTGGCTCCTGCATCACGTGCGGCATCCATAACAAGGTCGGTGTATCCCTTTTCGTATATAGCAATTATCAATTCCTGAGAGTCTTGCACGTTATTTTCCTCCTTAATGTAAGCTTCCGATCCTTCATCCTGCGGCTGACCCGAAGTGAAGTATTCAAGTGTTTTTGTGCCACCCACTCCCGAGAGCGGAATCGCGACCGCGATGCCTCTGTCAGGCAGGTCTATCTTCATACTGAGCGTAAGACCACGCAAGGTCTGCGCCAGCACGCTCTGCGACACGAAGGAAAGTAACATCGTCTTTTCATTTTTCTCTATTCCCCACAGTGCCAAAGTTTTTGCGTGTGCCGTTCCGTTGCAGTTGGTACTGTATGTCACCGAAATGTTGTTATCCCGGTAGAACTCTTCGTATTCATTTGAATCCGATCGTCTTATTATGGTGAGCAATAAATAAAGTCCGTTCACTTTGTTACTCCTTTCTCAGAGGTCAATTATATCTTCGCCGCTTGTGTCATCCTCTCCGACAGTAATGCTTGCCGGGGTATGTACAGTGTCGATATCGATAAGCACCTGTCCTTCGTCATCGGTGCGTACTGCATACTCATCGGTCGTTTCCTCCTGGCGCGCAGCGGACTGCTTGATCTTATAAACAAGTCCGAGCACCTGTATCGCTATCAGGGGCGTCATGGCTACCATTGCAACAACGCCAAATGCATCCTCGGCTATGTTTCCGCCGACAGCAGAGCAGGCACCGACCGCAAAAGGAAGCAAAAAGGTTGCCGTCATCGGACCAGAGGCAACTCCGCCCGAGTCAAACGCGATCGAGGTGAAAACGTCGGGGACAAAAAAGCTGAGCAAAAGCGCGATGGCATATCCCGGAATGAGAACATACAATATAGGGATACCGGTAAGCACTCGGAGCATTGCGATACCGACCGATACCGCGACGCCGATCGAGAGTGTCATCGAGAGCACCTTTCCGGGAATTGCGCCTGAAGTTTCGCCCTCTACCTGCTTTGTAAGAACATGGACTGCAGGCTCTGCAGATACTATAAAATAACCTATTATCATTCCTATGGGAACTACCAACCATTTGAGCGGCGACCCGGCAAGATTTGCTCCGAGCATGTTGCCCAGTGGCATAAATCCGACGTTTACTCCGGTAAGGAAAAGCGTGAGTCCAACGAAGGTATAAAGCACGCCGACCATGATCTTTCCGAGTCCCTTGCTTCCCCTGCCACCCGTAAGAGTGCGGAAAATCAGAAAGAAAATTACTATAGGGGCTACGGCTACCATGACCTCAAGAGCATAGTGCGGAAGCTGAGTTATAAAATTCCAGACTATCTCACGTGAATCGGTGAGATCCGGTATCTCATAGGGACTCGGCGTTACGGTATCGATGTTATTCATAAACCCGAGCACCATTACCGCAACTATCGGTCCGATCGAGCAAAGTGAAACAAGACCGAAGCTGTCGGATTCCCCGTCTGCCCTGATAGAAGCCACACCGACTCCGAGCGACATAATAAACGGAACCGTCATCGGACCCGTCGTAACTCCTCCCGAGTCAAATGATATCGCCAAGAAACTTTCGGGTACGAGAAAGACAAGTATAAAAATTATTGCATAAAAAACCAGCAACAGATACTTAAGACGAATGTTCAATATGATCCTCAGCATGGCAATGACCAACATCACACCGACTCCGAGCGCTACGGCAAGTATGAGAACCATGCTCGGAATACTCGATATCTGGTCTGCAAGCACAGTAAGGTCGGGTTCCGATACCGTTATCATAACTCCGACGAAGAATGATACGAGAATTATCATCCACAGTTTTCTGGTTTTCGTTATTTTTGAGCCCACGTACTCCCCCATAGGCATCATGGCTATATCGGCACCGAGCGTAAAAAGTCCCATGCCGAATATCAGCATAACCGCTCCAATCAAAAAAGAAAGCAATATCGGAGCGTCTATGGGAGCTATAGTTGCGAGAAGCAAAAGAACCATGCCCGTAACCGGGAGCACGGATGAGAGAGACTCTTTTATCTTCTCAAGCAAAATGGTTTTTTGAGAAAATTTCAAATCGTGTTCTCCTTTTTTACAATACTACATTCATTATATCATCTTCATGTTTATTATATCATTTTTACAGAGAATTTTCAAGAGCAAAAAAACACATTTTACACTTTCGTAATATTGACATAGGTAATGGGAATATGATATAATATAACTAAAGTAATTGAAAGGATAGCTCGATAATGGAAAACCTCGGCTATTATAACGGTAAATTCGATCTTATAGAGAACATGAGCATACCCATGAACGACCGCGCCTGCTTCTTCGGCGACGGGCTTTTCGAAGTAGCTTACGTCAGGAATCATAAAATATATGCACTTGAAGAACACATGGAACGTTTGTATGAGGGCGCACATATACTGAGATACAATATGCCGCTGACAAAGGAAGCTTTCTGCGATCTCCTCAAGGAGCTCAGCGCCAAGGTAGACTCGCCCGATCAGTTGCTCTATTGGCAGGTAAGCAGAGGAACAGAGCTCCGCTCTCACGCCCCACAGGGAGAGCTGCAGGCAAATATATGGGTAACTATACGGCATCGGGTAATGCTTCCGCCATACACGCCGATGAAGCTAATTACCTACCCCGATACGAGATTTTTTCACTGCAATATGAAAACTCTGAACCTGCTACCTACTGTAATGGCGTCAATTGCCGCGCGCGATGCCGGCGCAGACGAGGCTATATTCCACCGTGACGGCAAGGTTACCGAGTGCGCACATTCGAATCTGTGTATCATACGCGACGACGGTGCAGTGCAGACGGCACCTGCCGACAATATGATATTGCCCGGAGTCACGAGAGCGCATATGATCCGCTCCTGCAAACAGCTCGGAATCAAGTGCGTTGAGGAGCATTTCACCGTAGACGAGATGATGCGTGCCGCAGAGGTCGTGGTCGTAACATCGGGCTCACAGTTCAGACCGGTCTGCGAAATAGACGGAAAAGAAGTAGGCGGTCGTGCGCCTGAAACGGTAAAGTTGCTTCAGGATATGCTATACGGAGATTTCCTTGAAAAGACGAGTATATAACAATATGTGAAAATAAGCGGCTCTTTGTCAATAGTTGGGGTTAAAAAAATCTGACGAAAAGATAAAGAATTA
>CAYQEY010000093.1:0-7122 GCA_964416635.1 uncultured Lachnospiraceae bacterium
ATATTCTTATTATTTTTTTCAACAAATTGGGTCATATCTATTTACAACGCAGATATATATACAACATTATTGCCGAATAAATCTTGACAATGTCGGTGTATTTGTGATATAATCATTTGTATTATTTAAAGTATACATATTTTAATGTAAAGTGTTGTTACATATTTTTTATATGGAGGCTGAAAGTGGCAATTTTCAAGTTGAACGGCGTGCATCTTAAGCACTGCAAGAATACCGCCGGAAGAAGACCTGAGCGTATCGGCATTCCCAAGACCGTAACGATACCTATGTCAATGCACATAGGTGCGCCTGCAAAACCCGTCGTCAAGATCGGCGATGCGGTCAAGGTCGGTCAGCTTATCGGGGACGCGGGTGTCGGGCTGTCCGTTCCCGTCTATTCGAGTGTTTCGGGTAAGGTGAAAAAGATCGATGAGCTTATCAATATAGCCGGCTCTCATGTTCAGACGATCGTGATAGAGAGCGACGGCGAGCAAAGTCTTTGCGAGACGGTCGCGCCCTATGAAGTAAACACGCGCGAGGAATTTCTCGATGCTCTTTGCAAAAGCGGCATTGTGGGACTCGGCGGCGCGGGATTTCCGACTATCGTAAAGCTCAGGGCGGACGTGGCAAAGGTCGATACTCTGCTTGTAAACGGTGCGGAGTGCGAGCCGTACATAACATCGGACACAAGAACGATGATCGACGACGCAGATACGGTTGCGGACGGTATCAGGTTCATTGCGAGATTCCTTGAGATAAAGAATATAGTTATCGGTATCGAGCGCAACAAGCCCGAATGTATCGCTTCCATGAAGAAAGCGATTGCAGACATCGAAGGTGCGTCGGTCAAGGTATTGCCCTCCGTATATCCCCAGGGCGGCGAGAAGGTCCTTGTGTACCACGCGCTCGGCAGGACCATAAAGGAAGGCGCGCTCCCGCTCGATTGCGGCGTTATAGTTATGAACTGCACGACGGTTGCCACCGTATCGCGCTTTATCCGCACGGGTATGCCGCTCGTTGAGAAGTGCATCACGGTCGACGGCTCTGCAATCAAGGAGCCAAAGAACGTCATCGCTCCGATAGGCACTCCGGTTGCAGATCTTGCGGCGTTCTGCGGAGGCTTCTGCGAGGAACCGAAGAAGGTGCTTTACGGAGGACCGATGATGGGTATTGCCCTGGCAGATCTTGAAGCACCCGTGCTCAAACAGACCAATGCCGTGCTCTTCTTCGGCAAAAAGGAGGCAACTCCGCCAAAGGTAACGCCGTGTATAAAGTGCGGCAGATGTGTAAATCATTGTCCGTTCGGACTTGATCCCGTGGAGATATCCAAGGCGTACAAGGCTAACGACCCCGAGACTCTTGAAAAACTCAAGGTAAACCTTTGCATGGAATGCGGATGCTGCAGCTACGTTTGCCCCGCAAGAAGAAATATAGTTCAGCGAAATAAGATGGCTAAGACCATGCTTCGCGATTATCAGATGGAAAAGAAGAAGAGAGAGGAGGCAAAAAAGAATGGATAACGCTATGTTGCTCGTTTCTCCCGCGCCTCACATAAGGCACAAGGCGGATACGCGCAGTATAATGCTTGACGTCATTATCGCGATGCTTCCCGCTCTCGTCGCTTCGGTAATTATTTTCGGATATCGCGCGCTTGTAGTCGTTTCGGTATGCGTCATATCCTGCGTGCTCTTTGAGTACCTTTTCCAAAAGCTGTGTAAGAGGGATGTGACCGTGGGGGATCTTTCTGCAGTCGTTACCGGTATGCTTCTGGCGTTCAATCTGCCGGCATCAATTCCGCTTTGGCAGGCTGTATTCGGAAGCCTTGTCGCGATAGTTGCGGTAAAGCAGCTTTTCGGAGGTATCGGTCGCAATTTTGCAAACCCCGCCATAACCGCGAGAATAGTGATGCTCATTTCCTTCGCGGGGAGCATGACAAATTTTTCGACTGTGGCTGACACTTCAAGCAGTGCAACTCCACTGACACAGATCGGAACCGATGCTATGCCGTCGCTTCTCGACCTTTTCCTCGGAAATCATGCGGGAAGCCTTGGTGAGACCTGTGCTTTGGCACTTTTGATAGGCTTTGTTTATCTGCTCGTTCGCAGAGTTATCTCGTGGCACACTACCGTCGTTTTCGTCGGAACCGTGGCGATATTTACCTGGATACTCGGATCTGATCCCATTGAACAGATACTCAGCGGCGGTCTTTTGCTCGGCGCGATATTTATGGCTACCGACTATTCGACCACCCCGTCTACCAAGTGGGGCAAGGTCGTATTCGGACTCGGTTGCGGTATCATAACCGTGCTGATCCGCGCATTTGGCGGATATCCCGAGGGCGTTTCGTTCGCCATACTCTTTATGAACATACTTACCCCCTATATCAGCGCGTGGACGCGCAGAAAGCCTTTCGGAGGTGTTAAGCGGAAATGAAAAAGAAAGACTCTCTGAAAAGTATTATAGTTTTGGTCGCGATATGTATAGTCATAGGTGCGGCAATGGCGGCAATAAATATGCTTACAAAGGATCGCATATCCGAAGTTCAGATGCAGAAGGAAGCAGAAGCGCTCAACTATGTATTACATACCAATGAGGGCTTTGAAAAGATCGAAATGGACGGTCTGCCCGAAAGCGTGGTCGCAGTTTATCGCGACAAGGACGGCGAGGGAATAGCCATGCTGCTCGCTGCAAAGGGATATGATTCTTCAAATCCCATCAGTATTGCCGTAGGCTTTGACAATAACGGCACTGTCGAGAAATGCTACGTTATTTCCTGTACCGGAGAGACGAGCGGTATCGGTACGAAGGTAAAAGGAGATGGCTTCCTTTCGCAGTTTACCGACAAAGCGGATATGGGCGGTGTTGACACCATAAGCGGCGCTACTATTTCGTCCACGGCATTTCTCTCTGCCGTTGAGGATGCCTTTGATGTGTTTGCTCGCATAGCGGAAAGTGAGGTACTTAAATGACCAAGCTTCAGAATTTTATTAAGGGTATAATAAAAGAAAATCCCGTTCTCGTTCTCGTGCTCGGAACCTGTCCGACACTCGCAACCACGACCTCGGTGCTTAACGCGCTCGGTATGGGCGTTGCGGCAACGGCGGTATTGATATGCTCCAATATAGCCATATCGGCGCTTCGCAAGACAATCCCCGAAAAGGTCAGAATACCTTGTTACATAGTTCTTATAGCAGGATTCGTTACGATAATCGAGATGCTGATGCACGCGTTCGTTCCCGATCTTTACGAGTCTCTCGGAGTTTTCCTGTCGCTTATCGTCGTTAACTGCATTATCCTCGGCAGAGCCGAGATGTATGCAAGCAAAAACGGAGTTGTGGATTCGGCAATAGACGCGCTCGGCATGGGTGTCGGTTTTACGCTTGCACTCTTTTTGATGTCCGGCATCCGCGAAATACTCGGTTCGGGTACATGGTGCGGTCTTGCCATTCCGTGGCTCGTTGACAATCCCATTCTCATTTTCGGTATGGCGCCCGGAGGATTTTTCGTGTTCGGTTGCCTTATCGCTCTTGTGAATAAGATCTCAAAGAAGAAAAACAATAAGGATTTCGGCTGTCATAACTGTCCGTCGGCTTATCTGTGCGGTAAGAAGGACAGCGATCCTTGCAATGCACTCGGGGAAGGAGATGACAAGTAATGAAGGGGCTTTTGATCATTCTTATGACGTCTGTGCTCGTTAACAACTACGTGCTCGTGCGTTTTCTCGGTATCTGTCCCTTTCTGGGCGTTTCCAAAAAGCTGAATCAGGCTGCGGGAATGGGTGTCGCGGTTACCTTCGTTATGCTTATGGCATCTGCGGTAACCTATCCGATATACTCGTATTTGCTTGAGCCTAACGGACTTGCATATATGCGTACCATAGTGTTTATTCTCGTTATTGCGGCGCTCGTTCAGCTGGTTGAGATAATACTGAAGAAATATATTCCCGCGCTTCATGCATCTCTCGGAATTTATCTTCCGCTTATTACGACCAACTGCGCTGTGCTCGGCGTTACCATAAACAACATCAACGACGGATATAATTTTCTGCAATCCATGGTAAGTGCGTTTGGCTGCGGACTCGGATTTTTGCTTGCAATGGTGCTTTTTGCGGGTGTGCGCTCGCGACTTGAGGACGCAAATCCTCCCGAAGCCTTTAAGGGACTTCCGATCACGCTGGTATCCGCGTCTATCGTGGCTCTGTCGTTTATGGGCTTCAACGGACTCGTAACCGGTATATTCGGTGCGTAAGGGGGTAGAGTATGGTTGATATACTTATAGCGACGGTGATCGTCGCGGCGATAGGTCTGCTTTGCGCTGTAATGCTGGTGCTTGCGTCAAAATTCTTTGCGGTAGCTGAAGATGAAACGGAAAAGCAGATACGCGAATGTCTGCCGGGTGCAAACTGCGGAGCCTGCGGCTATGCCGGATGCGACGGATATGCCAAGGCTCTTGCCGCCGACAAGGAAACACATTCCTTGAAGACCAATCTGTGCGTCCCCGGCGGCGATGCGGCGGCAAGGGCGATCTCCGAGATACTCGGCGTTGAGGCGGAGGACGTGGTTGAGCAGGTAGCGGTCATCCATTGTTATGGCGACTGCGAGCATACTGCTCACAAGATGGATTATGTGGGAATACGCAGCTGTGAGGCGGCAAAGACCATGTACGGCGGCTCCGGAAAGTGCAGCTTCGGATGTATCGGACTAGGAGATTGTGTAAAGGTCTGTCCGCAGAATGCTATCTGCATTGAAAACGGCATGGCACATATAGATACACGCAAGTGCATAGGTTGCGGGCTTTGCGTTCGCACCTGCCCCAGAGGTATTATCGGGCTTATGGCTGACGTCGAGAACGTTCTCGTTACCTGCAGTAACAAGGAAAAGGGCGCGGAGGCCCGCCAAAAGTGCTCCAATGCCTGCATCGGATGTAAAAAATGCGAAAAGAATTGCCCCACCGGCGCCATTAAAGTTGTCGATAACCTCGCACTCATCGATTATAACCTTTGCACAAAGTGCGAGGAGTGCGCTAAAAATTGCCCCGTCGGTTGCCTGCTCGTTTCTGACTTTAATGGGATACATAATGCCAAGTAGTCGGTTTATCACCTTTTACTGTATTTTGCAAGCAACACCGCGTCGCTGTCTGCCGTGTTTCAATGCACAAATTTAAAGCCTCATACTTTGTACACGGCTCGCTCGTCGGTTAAACAGTCCTCGGATCTCACAGGTCCCGAGGGCTGTTTTTTTGATTTATTGGAGGTGAGCACGAGGTGCGGGAAAATGGGATTCGAAGGCAACGTAATTCTCTTTACGGTCTTTTTATAAAAATAAGTGTCTTTCGTCACAATGTGACAGATTACGCGCCAATGAAAGTGTATAATAATCACAAGGAACGGAGGGCAGGGAATGGAGCAAACGGTTTATATAGATCTTTATTTCATAATAAATTTTGCCATGGATTTTCTCTGCTTTTTTCTCACGGCGCGCCTACTGTCAATAAAAGAATCTATATTCAGAAGCATTATCGCATCGGCACTCGGAGCACTGTATGCCTGCGTATCGCTGATCTTCGGAATCGACGGTATTTTATCTCTGTTTGTTGACATATTGGCGTGCATCATTATAAGCGCGGTCGCCTTTTACCGCCGCAAGGAGCTTAAGCTCTTGCCGGTAAATGCTCTGGTTTACACGGCGGTATCCATCGTGCTCGGCGGTTTTATGACGGTTCTTTTCAGCTTTTTCAACCGAATCGGTCTTGACAGATTTCTCGGAAGCGAGGAGGATGCGGACGGTATATCGGTCTGGATTTTCGCTCTGCTTGCTCTGCTCAGCGGCGTAGCGGCAATGCTCGGGGGGCGGTTTTTCAAGAAAAAAAGTGCTCGTATCAAGTGTATGCTTCGTCTTTCCAACAGAGGAAAAAGAGTTGAGATACGTGCGCTTTGCGACAGCGGAAATCTTTTGCGCGAGCCGATAAGTGCGAGACCCTGCATTGTTGCAGAATTGAAGGCGATAAGCACTCTGTTTTCCGCAAAAAGCGCCCATGCGCTCGAACGGGGAAGGTGTGAGCTGTTGGGCGAGGAGGAGATGGAGCGTATCCGTGTTATCCCTGTCAGAACCGTGAGCGGAAGCACGATGATGTACGCAATCAGGCTTGACTCTGTAGAAATCGATTTCGGAAATGGATGGCGTGAAGTTGACACGTTCGTGGCTATATCACAGAATCCTATAAACGCGGACGGTGCCGCGGCGCTCGTTCCGGCAGAGCTTGGGGTCGGAAAGGATAAAATATAGTACATATAAGGAGTTTTTATGAGAGTGAATTTTTGGGAACAGTTAAAGCTCCGGATAACCGAATGGCTTGAATATGATTGTGAAGGAATATATTATGTTAACGGTGCTGAAATACTTCCGCCGCCGCTATCCAAAGAAGAGGAATGTGAGATGATATGCCGCATAAACGAGGACGAATGGGCGAGGCAGTGCTTGATAGAGCATAATCTGCGGCTTGTAGTATACATTGCAAAGCGCTTTGAAAATACCGGGGTAGGCATTGAAGATCTGGTATCCATCGGAACCATCGGGTTGATAAAGGCAATAAATACTTTCAAGGCAGACAAGAACATAAAGCTTGCAACTTATGCATCAAGGTGTATTGAAAACGAGATACTGATGTATATCCGCAAGCATTCGGGCACTCGGATCGAGATATCGATAGACGAGCCTCTGAACACCGATTGGGACGGAAACGAGCTTTTGCTTTCGGATATACTCGGCAGCGAGGACGACGAAATGGAGTATCAGATAGAAATTATAGAGGAGCGTGCGCGTGTGCGCAAGGCGGTCGCGGAGCTGTCGGCGCGCGAGCGTGAGATAATCGAGATGCGATACGGAATGAACGGCAGGCGCGAGCTGACCCAAAAAGAGGTCGCAGACAGGCTCGGAATATCACAGTCCTACATATCGAGACTTGAAAAAAAGATAATTGCGAAGCTCAGATGCGATATCGAATCCGAGCTTTAGAGACTGATCATGCCCGTTTAAAACGCAAAAATAATTTTATTTTGAAAAAAATTAAAAAATCTGCGTTGTAAATAGATATGACCCAATTTGTTGAAAAAAATAATAAGAA
>CAYQEY010000094.1:0-6843 GCA_964416635.1 uncultured Lachnospiraceae bacterium
TTTTTAGAGTTTTTCCGTAAGTGGTCAAATCTGTGGTCAAAACATTTTGTTGGTGTTTTTTTTTGAAAAGAGAAACTCCCGAAAAAGTCAGTGCTTTCAAGGCTTTTCGGGCTTTTTGAAAACTTGCGGCGAGAAACCGCCTGCATGCTCCCAAACGTCGCGCGCTACCAGCTGCGCCACACCCCGATGAAAATTGGATGACAGGATCTTCATACAACGATGATATTATATCACACTTTTCTTGTTTTTGCAAGACATTTTTTAATTGTTTGATATTTTATTTATCCAAATGAAACCGCCGCGATGTTATCTGCGGCGGTTCCGGCTGTTTATATCTCAAAATATTTGATTTCCGGGCTCATAAGCAAGTTCAAAAAACCTCAAAAGCGAAAGATGGATTCCTATCTTTTATCTTTTATTTTTTTGTTGAGCGCCATATTTGCGAGTTTATCGCACAGTGAATCATAATCCACGCCAACGGCGGCGGCTTCCTGCGGAAGCAGACTTGTTGGGGTCATACCCGGCAGAGTATTTGCTTCGAGACACCAAAATTTGCCTTCATTATCGAGTATATAGTCAAATCTTGCGTATCCGTCAAGTCTGAGTGCCCGAAATCCTATCTCTGTGGCTCGGCTCACATCTCTGAGCTGTTCCGGGCTGATATTTGCAGGGCATATTTCCTCTGTGGCGTTTGCCACATATTTATTAGCATAGTCGTAAAAACCGCACTTGGGGATTATCTCAACCGGGGGCAGAGTAGTATCATCGAGATATGCCTGAGTTATCTCTCTTCCGAAGATGCGGCGTTCTATAAGCACGTTGCTCTCGTATTTTTTTGCAAATCCGAGCGCATACATAAGCTCATTTTCGTCATTTGCCATTGATACGCCGACGCTCGAGCCGCAGGAGCAGGGCTTGACTATGCACGGAAATCCGATCTTCTCGACGGCATTGCGGATAGCTTCTTCACTTTGATCAAAATCGAGTTTTACCGATTCGGGTGTAAGTACGCCCGCGTCGCGCAAAAGCTTTTTTGCGATATCCTTATCCATGGCAAGCAGGCTTCCTATGTATCCGCTTCCCGTGTAGGTTATATCAAATATATCAAGCGTTCCCTGAAGCTGACCGTTTTCTCCCATATCTCCGTGAAGGGCGAGAAAGGTTACGTCTGCAAGCTTGCACATTTTGATGACGTTTTCTCCGATAAGCTCGTTTCGGTTGCCGTTCTTCCTTTTTATTTCTTCAAGCTCTTCGGGCGTCGGAGCGCGTGAGCCCGCGGAATACGCGGCTGTATCTGTATTGGTAAAGAGCGTCATTGGGTCGACCTCTGTATTTTTAAGTCCTTCGTATACGTCGAGCATAAGGACCTTATGTCCCTTTCTGCGCAGTGCGGCCGATATAAGGCTTCCCGAGGTGAGTGATACGTTACGCTCAGGGGACAGTCCTCCCGCAAGAACAACTATATTCAAAGCAGTATCTCCTTGTATGTATTTATTTTCATGCTGTATATTATATGCCTATACCGTCGGAAATGTGATCGTCTATACTCGGTCTGTTATCGTATTTAAGATACGCTACACGGTCATTTCCGCCGTAATCCTTGAATATTTCGCAACGCATTCCTGCAGAGCTTGCAATAGCCGACACAGCCTTTGCCTGATCGCATCCTATCTCGAGAAGCATAATGCCGTTTTCGGTGAGATATTTGCCGTAGTTTCCGATTATCACACGGTAAAAATCAAGTCCGTCGTCCCCGCCGTCGAGTGCCGCCTCGGGCTCAAACGAGAGTTCTTCGTCGAGCAAAGGTATCTGATGTGTCTCTATGTAAGGCGGATTTGAAAGTATGCAATCGAATTTGCCGAGTTCATCCATGAATACCGGGTCGAGAACGTCCTTTGCAAGAAATCCCATCCTATCCCCGACACGATTGCTTTCGGCGTTCTCCCGCGCGACTTCAAGTGTGTCGGGGAAGAGGTCGATTGCCACCGCACGGCAGTCGGTGCGTGCCGCGAGCGTGGAGATAGCTACGCATCCGCTTCCAGTGCACAGATCTATAATGCGTGCGTTATCGGGGATAAGTCTTATCGCGAGTTCGACCAGCTTTTCGGTATCCTGACGCGGAATAAGCGTATTTTCGTTTACTCGGTAGGTCTCATTGCAAAAATCCCAATATCCGAGGATATATTGCAGGGGGTAGTGCTCGCAACGCTTTGCCACAGCCGCTTCAAGCTCGGGGGAGCTGAAGTCCTCGTCGTGTCTGAGGAGCAGATCCGCCTTGTTCATATTGCAAAAACGGCAGATCAGCATCGAAGCTTCGCCTCTGTTGTTTTCAATCTCTGCGGCGGCAAGTGCGTTGCAGATATCATTATAAGTCATAAAAACCTCCGAATAAACATCTTCGGAGCGAAATGCTCCACCCTATATTATAACAGATTTTTTTGACGAATAAAAGACTTATTTGAAAAATAATTTATTTTTTATGCATAGAATTTTTTTTTGCGAAAAAAACAGGCGTATAAGGCAAAAAATTTTTAAAAAAGTATTGAAATTTCCTGAAAATATGGTATACTATAGTTAATATCTTTGGATATTCCATTCAAAAATGAAAAGTTTATAATTCAGGAGGAATCAAGATGTTCGGTTTTAAGAAGAAAAAGACTAACTACGGTAAGATCGTTGCCATCTCAGTAGCTGTTGTTGCAGCTGCAAGCGCAATCGCTTTCGTTGTCTACAAGCTCATCAAGAAGTACACAGAGGATCTCGTATACGATTGCGACGACCTTCTCGATGAGTGCGATGATTGCGATCTCGCAATTGACGAGGCTGATGAGACAGCTGAGGAAGAAGCAGTAGAGGCTGCTGAATAATCACCCGAGATGAAAAGCTGTCGCTTCGGCGACAGCTTTTTGGTTTTTCCGGTTATTTGAAAGGTATTATTTATGAAAATACTTGACACCGTTGCCGCAGTCTCGACTCCATACGGTAAGGGCGGAGTTGCGTTGATACGGATTTCGGGAAGTGATGCCGTTGCCGTTGCGGATAAGGTCTTCAGGGCGAGATCGGGCAGGGCACTTGCAGGTACCGAGCATGCAAAGATGGTTTACGGCGAGATATTTATGCCGCGGGAAAATAATAAAGACGATATGCTCAGCGTAGATGACGTTATGGCGGTCGTATTTCGTGCACCGCACTCGTTCACGGGTGAGGATACGGTTGAGATCACCTGCCACGGCGGTATTTTGGTCACGCGCAAGGTGCTTTCAGCCGTGTTGCTTGCAGGGGCGCGTGCAGCCGAGGCGGGGGAGTTTACCCGCAGAGCTTACGTCAACGGAAAGATGAGGCTGAGCGAGGCGGAGGCTCTCGGCGACCTGCTCGAGGCGAGAAGCGAAAGTCAGCTGACGCTTGCCAGAGGCGGAATGAAGGGTAGACTTTCCAATAAAATGGGAGAGCTTTACGAACGATTGCTTCGAGTGCTTTCGGGCATTTATGCGGTTATAGATTTCCCGGATGAGGATCTTGCGGATATGAGCCGTGAGCAGATGCAGGACGAGCTTGATTCGGTATTGCTTGAACTAAGGCATCTTTCGGATACCTACGGAACGGGACGAGCTATAAACGAGGGTATACCCACGGTCATTTGCGGACGTACCAATGCGGGAAAAAGTTCGGTATACAACAGAATACTCGGATACGACGCGGCGATAGTTACCGATATTGAAGGAACCACGCGCGATGTTCTCCGCGATACGGCGGTGCTCGGCAAGGCAACTCTTATGCTTTGCGACACGGCAGGTCTGCGTGATACCGAAGACAAGGTCGAGAGCATTGGAATCGAACGCTCGCTGAGAGAAATAGAGAGGGCAGAGCTGATCCTTGCCGTATTTGACGGCTCGCGCGAGCCGAACGACGAGGACGTAATGCTCGCCCATAGAATAGCCGGATCGGGAAAGACTTCCGTGGCACTTGTAAACAAGAGCGATATTGCCGCGAAGCCGAGTGCAGCTCTTGCAGAGCTTTGCAAGAGCTTTGGTAAGGTGGTCTGCATTTCTGCGGCAACCGGAGAGGGCTTTAACGACCTGCGGGATGCTGTCGAGGAGCTTTTTATCGACGGCGCGATAGATATTGAAAACGATGCGGTCGTAACGGGGGCACGTCAGTTTGCCGCACTCGGTTCGTGCATTGAACTGCTTGAGCGCGCCGTGTCGGATATGCGTGCGGGAATGTCGCTGGATGCTTGCTGCGTCGGTGTGGAATGTGCTATGGCGGCACTTGGCGAAGTTGACGGTCGCGAGATTGGTGAGGAGATAGTTTCGGATATATTCTCGCGTTTTTGCGTGGGTAAATAATAAAGAAGCATGCAAAAGCGCATTTCCCACCGGGATTTAAATTTGAGAAAAATAACTTTTTATAAATACTGATTTCTCATCTGTAAATGAGAATTTTCGGAGGTCTGTTTAATGGAGTATATCAAGGTCACGAGCGAAAATATAGACAGTGAGCATATATGCTGTGCTATTTCCAATAATAATGATATTCAAGTGTCTTCAAAAAAGGCGTGGTTGTCAGAAAGATTTAAAGACGGTTTGGTTTTTCTGAAAAGTAAAGAAAGAGGAAAATGTTTTATTGAGTATATCCCTGCTGAAAATGCATGGAATCCCATCTCAGCAGACGGCTATATGTATATTGATTGTTTATGGGTATCGGGGTCGCTTAAAGGGCACGGATATTCAACAGAATTATTAAACGCTTGTATTGAGGACAGCAAAGGCAAGGGAAAAAGGGGATTATGCATTTTGTCGTCAGCGAAGAAAAAGCCGTTTTTAGCCGACCCTAAATTTCTGAAGTATAAAGGATTTCTGGTCTGTGACGAAGCTACTAACGGTATTCAGTTATGGTTTTTGCCTTTTGAAGAAAACGCTCCGTTACCAAAGTTCAAAGAGTGTGCAAAACATCCCCACATTGAAGAAAAAGGATATGTTTTATATTACACAAGTCAATGTCCGTTTAATGCAAAATACGTTCCTGTAATCGAAGCTATTGCAAAAGAAAGATCTGTACGGTTTAAGGCAATACATTTGCAGAGTAAGGAAGAAGCACAGAACGCTCCGACGCCGATCACAACATACGCATTGTTTTCAGATGGTGATTATATCACAAATGAGCAGATGAATGACAAGAGGTTTTTGAAATTATTGGAGAAGTAATATTTATTGAGCTGATAGTTGTTGAGAAAACGTATTTAAAAGTATAAACACACTATACTTTGTTCGAAAAGTCGTGTGTTTTGCAAAGCAAAAAAGGAAAAATCGGGTGTTAAAAAATCCCTTCGGAATTTTTTAACACCCGATTAATATTTACCAAACGGCTTACATAAGGCTTCTGTAAAGTGCCTCAATATCCTCAACGCTTGTTTCCTTGGGGTTGCCGGGACGGCAAGCATCGTTGTAAGCGTCAATTGACATCTGGTGAATGTCCTCTTCCTTTGCTACACCCTTGAGCGAGGTAACGATTCCTACATCCTCTGCAAGCTTGCGAACAGCCTCTACTGCTGCTGCGCGATACTCGTCCTGAGTCATCTCGTCAACACCCTTAACGCCCATTGCACGTGCGATCTCACGATACTTCTCGCCTGTAGCTTCTGCGTTGTAAGCCATTACGGCAGGGAGCAGAGTAGCGCAAGCCTTGCCGTGAGGCATATCGTAGTAAGCCGAGAGAGTGTGAGCCATGGAGTGGTCTACTCCGAGACCTACGTTCGAAAAGCCCATACCGGCAACGTACTGACCGAGAGCCATACCCTCACGTCCTTCGGGCGTGTTTGCAACAGCACCGCGGAGCGAGCGTGAGATGATCTCGATGGCCTTGAGGTGGAACATATCGGAAAGCTCCCAAGCGCCGCGGGTTATGTAGCCCTCGATAGCGTGTGTGAGCGCATCCATACCGGTCGCCGCGGTGAGAGAAGCGGGCATGGAGGACATCATATCGGGATCGACTACTGCAACTGCGGGAATGTCATGAGCATCAACGCAAACAAATTTGCGCTTTTTCTCAACGTCTGTGATAACATAGTTGATGGTTACCTCGGCGGCGGTACCTGCCGTGGTGGGAACTGCGATGGTGGGAACGCAGGGGTTCTTGGTGGGGGCAACGCCCTCAAGAGAGCGAACGTCTGCATATTCCGGGTTCGTTATGATGATACCAATGGCCTTAGCGGTATCCATAGAGGAGCCACCGCCGATAGCTACGATGCAATCAGCGCCTGCTGCCTTGAAGGCTTCAACGCCGTTCTGTACGTTTTCTATTGTGGGATTGGGCTTGATGTCCGAGAATACGCTGTATGCAATACCATCAGCGTCAAGAAGATCGGTAACCTTTTTGGAGATACCGAACTTTATAAGATCAGGGTCGGTAGCGACGAAAACTTTCTTAAAGCCTCTTGCCTTGATCTCTGCGGGGATAGCCGAAATAGCGCCTGCTCCGTGATAGGAGGTTTCGTTGAGCATAAACTTGTTCATAGTTACACATCCTTTCATAATTTAAAAATAATAATGCTGAGCGTACTCTTTTGCTCAGCATTATTATACCTTTGTTTGCAAATAAAGTCAATAGGATATTTAAAATAAGTTAAAAAATTCACAAAATACTTAGATAACTGTCACAAACTCGTTGTCGGTCTTGGACGATACCGAAACTTGCACGATATTTCACAGGTTCTGTTCAGACACTGTCGGGGTTTTTCCACATAAGATTTCTAACCGTACCTCAAAAATCTCAAGGATCTTTTTCTGTCCCAGTCATGACCACCAGCCGTGCTGGTGGCTTGAGTAAGCCCCCTTGGGGCATGTC
>CAYQEY010000095.1:0-6757 GCA_964416635.1 uncultured Lachnospiraceae bacterium
TTTTGTCATAAAAATATGCACCTCCAAAAGTGTCTAACTTTTGGGGTGCATATCACCGCAGGCATTTCACACGCCGCAGACGTATTTCACGCACAAAGTGCATTTCACAAATCCCGAGATGGATTTATTTCGTTGAAAAAAGCACTTGAGTAAAAAGCAAGTGCTTTTTTACGGCTGTTATGGGCTTAAAAGAATTGTACAACTAATCGTATTATAAGCGCTTACAGCCATTTTTGTGGGGGGTCAATAAAGTTAGTGTAAATAAACAAAGACGTTGCGGTTGTCCGAATAATTTCTTCTTAAGGTGCGTTTTTTCAGCACGTTGGAAACCATTAATATGGCTGTACGTTTTGAGTCGACGAAAAAATGACAGGGTAATTTAATTATATTGGCAGATGCTTGATTTGGTAACAGTGCCAAGACGAATCAGGTAGTCACGCAAAGCATCCATGCCGCAAACCAGAGTGTCGTTCATACTGCCCTTGTCCTTGATCTGCGCTGTATATCCGCAGATTACGACAGTGTACTGTCGCATATTGTCAAGCTCGGCGTCGCCGGCTTTTGTTAATACATACGGAAAAGGGTTTCCGTCTCCATATAGATCGAAGCCTTCGGCAGCAAGCCGTTTGATATCCTCTCCCGTCAGGGTAAATGTTTTTACGGTATCCACCCATCCGAGCGGATTCACCGTACTGATGATCTCGTCGGTGACCGGACCTGCCCAAAGGCATCCGTTGACGCCGAATTCGTTTTCTTTTCCGTCATGGTATGCGCCAAGAGAGATCAGCGAACAATCTGCCCCCGTGGCTTCAATAAAAGCCGAACCGACCAACTGCGCTGTTTGTTCAAGTGTCAGATCCTCTGTAATATTCGCAAGTGTTGCGGTTTGGTTTTCAATGGAATCCTGAAGAGAACGGTTCATTACGGCAATTACCTGCTCACCCGTTGATTTCCCGGCATACCACTTGAGGCACTCACTTCCGACCGGAACTATAAGATCTTCCCATCCTGCATACGCGAGCGGTGCGCTGAATCCGGCATTCAGCATTTCCATGATCTCGGCGTATTCCTCCGTAGCATCCCGGCTTCCTTTTGAAAGCGGCAGGAATTGCTGCTGATTACCGGGAAGCAGCATCTGTCCCTCCTCGGTAGAAATAAAAGCCATAAATTTCAGCGCATCTTGCAGCTTTTGCTTGTTCTTCGGATTTTCCAGATCTGCATTCAGACCAAAGTAGCATGCTGTGTTGGTAATATATCGATTGTTGGAGCCATCCATGCTCAGCCAGGGCATGAGACTGTATTGATCCCCGGTTCCGTCTTCATTTTGTGAGAAGCGGAACATTCCGCCATGGATAAAGAAGGCGGTGTTTCCTTCGCGAAAATGGGATATGGCCTCTTCTGTGGTTTTTCCATACCATCTACCGTTGATAATGCCGAGATCTATCCATTTCTGCATATATTCAATGGTGTCTTTCCATGTATCGTCGGCGGTAACTTTTCCGCTTAAAAACTGCTCGACCCAATCAAGGCCTTCGGGAGTTCGAAGAAACATGGTGTCACCGAGATTGAAAAGATATTGAAATCCGTTTCCCGTAAATTCCAAAGAAGTTGCTGAAACATCCACATTTGCCTCATTGATTTTCGGTACAAGCTCCTCCAGCTCGGAGAAGCTGGTGGGAACAGTCCATCCGTGATTTTCAAAAAGAGTTTTGTTATAATAAATTCCCAGAACCGAGAAATTGCAAGGGAGCATATAAATGGACCCCTCAATGCTGCATTCGTTCAGGCGAGATACTGCGTAGTTTGTGGAAAAATCATACACGGAAAGATCAATAAGGTGTTCTTTTTGAAGCTCGGCATTCGGAAGGATGTTGGAGGTATAAATATCCGGGGCCTGTCCGGCTTCAAGGATCCTGTGGAGATAGGAGGTCGAATTGTGCCCACAGTAGCTAATGAACTGCAGATTGACCTCCGGATACACTTCTTTGAATGCTTTTTCAAACTGTGTATAGTCCTTATGAGCCGTCATGATCGTGATCGGCTCGTGAACAGCTTCGGATTGATCCGTGCAAGAAGAAAGTGACAGGCAAGCAATTATGACCGCCAGAAGATATACGGTGAATATTCTTGTTTTCATAAAAAGATCAAAACTCCTATCCGGACTTAAAAAAACATAATCCGAAGCAATCATGCTGTCAATCGGTATTTTTCAAGTCATGTTTTTTATATTTTATAAGCGTTGAGACTAAAAGCTTTCCGTTGATCGGTTTGGATAGATGTTCGTTCATTCCCGCTGCTAACGATTTTTGAATGTCCTCCTCAAAGGCATTGGCAGTCATAGAGATGATGGGTATGCTCTCGGCATCCGTACGGTCGAGCAAACGAATTTTCTTTGTTGCCTCAAGACCGTCCATGACAGGCATCATCACATCCATCAGAATCACATCAATGCTGCCGATAACTGAATGCTCAAAAGTTTGCACAGCCTCTTCACCGTCGCAGGCAATGAGAACATCCGCACCCGCTTTCTCCAAAAGTCGCTCTGCAATATTGCGGTTGAGCATATTGTCATCGCAAAGGAGTACAGTCATACCCTTCAGAGAAGAAGGCGGAAGCGACTTCTCGGAATCATCCGGTGCAGAAAAGGCATTCAGGCATACCGAAAATGGCAACGTTATCGTAAAACGACTTCCCTCGTTTACTTTACTGTACATATCAATCGAGCCGCCCATTTTATCGATCAGCTTCTTGACAATTGTCATCCCGAGTCCTGTACCTTCATTGCCTGGGCGGACGCAGTTGTTTTCCTGCCAAAACGGTTCGAAGATATGTTCCTGATAACCTTCATTCATGCCAATGCCGGTATCCGAAATGATGAACCGAAAGCTTGAGGTATCACCGTCGTAAGATATTTCCTCCGTTTCAAAGGTGACATTTCCGCCTTCTTCCGTAAATTTCACGGAGTTTCCCAACACATTGATCAGCACTTTACGCAGATATAGATCACACCCCATCAGATACGGATGCTGAATACCGTGACACCGATAGGTAAAGCTGAGATTGTGTTGCTTGGCAGAGCTGTGAATGATCGAACAGCAGGTATCTATAACCGCTCGCAGATCAAACTGCTTTTCGGTAGGTGCATCTTTACTGCTTTCCAGGCGACCCATATCCAATACATCGTTGATAAGAGCAGTCAGGTGCTGTGAGGCGGAACGGATATTTGATAGGCAAAGCTGTAGCTCTTCTGTAATATCCGGACTTTCTTCCGCTCTTTCCAGCATGCCGAGTATGACGTTAAGAGGCGTTCGGAGATCGTGAGACATATGTGACAGAAACTCGCTTTTTGCCATATTCGCCCTGTTGGCTTCTTCCGCTGCTTTTTTCAGTACTATATTCAATTGCTTTTGCTGTGCGGCGTGAATGCGCATATTGACAGTTAAAATAAATAAGAAGATAATCGTTGCCGCAATTAACACACCGATCACTGCCATCGCAATGATATGATACATTGTTGCGTTCAGCAAACGCTCCGCTCCGCTGTTCATTTTCTCGGTTGGAATGATCAGTGTAACGACCCAGTCCGGTGTTATGATCGGCGCCATTGAAACGAAATAATTTGTACCTTCATATTCAAATTCAAGGCTTTCACCGGCTTTGTCCGCAAGACTGCTCTTTAGCTTCTCAAAGCTTTTACCATGCAGGAATCTGACATTTTCAAGCGTCCTCATGATATTGGCGGATGTGCTGAAGGCTCCTATGTTGTCTCGACGGTATATGCTTCTACCGTCGGTATGTATAATAAAAACATCGGCATCCCCGTCAAATCCGGAGCAAAAAAGCGCCGAACAGTACACTTCCGGAGGTATGACCATAACGGTATGTGTGATCTGTGTACCGTCTTTAAGTACCGCGGGATTATCGAGGCGGTGGATAAAAAGCATATGTTCTTTGTCATCGTCAAATGTGATGGAGGTGATGACGACTTGCCGCTCATTCGCTGATTTCTTCAGGAATTCAATATTTTTGAATAAACCGACACGACCGCTTGAAAGATAATAGTTTGTCTGAGAATCCAGGACCATTAAATGATAATTTCGATTATTAAAACCATTTTCAGCTTCCGAAAGGAGGCAGGAAATGTCCTCTTTTTTATCTATCTCAGTTGAAAGCAAGTGAGCAAAGGATGCATCCGCAACATCCCATGAGTAACTGCAGGTAGAATTCACTGTTCTGGCGATCTGTTCGGAAACCTCATTGAGATTCCTGCTGCGCTCCGCATATAATTCGTCTCCTACCGATTGAAAAACCGAGTAGGCCATCACTGTAAAAGTTGTAAACAGCAGAACAACTAACAGTATACCAATAGTCATGGATATTCGGTTGTAATGGTAGGTTAGAGCTTTTTTCATTATTACACCATGTCTTAGTATTTGATTCAAATGTTGGAATCACCGGTCTCCTCTTTATAATCAAGGATTTTTTGCTGAATTTTCTTTTTGCTTTTCTTCCGGATCAGGACTTCCTCTCCGTTTTGGAGCAGACATACTTCATCTGCCTCAATGACATAATTCATGTTGACAAGATAGCTTTGGTGACAGCGTAGAAAGCGCGGATCGTTCAACTCTGCTTCGATCTGACCAAGCTTCTTGTATATATTGTACTCACGGTTCTCTGTCCGATGCAAAATACATTTTGTATTGATGCTTTCCACATATATAATCTCATTCAGCGGAATATATACAATATTTGACTTCTGCTTGAGCTGATAGCTGTTACACTGATATTCCGTCATAAAACGGTCCAGGGTATGTCGGATATCGGTAAGGCTGTATGGCTTCAATATGTACCCGGACGCATATACATTATAGCTCTCAAGCGCATAATCGGCTGAAACAGTACAAAATACAATCTTGCCCCGATACGAAAGGTCTCTCAGCTTTTGCGCAATGTTCATACCGAACGAATCCCCCATAAACAGGTCAAGAAAAATTATATCGTATTCTATATTTTCCATAACATCGTAATACAGGGTAGTTCCGCGATCGTATAACGTAAATTCGCAACGCACAGAAGTTTCAAGAAAGTATTTTTTCAGGAGCGAATACAAAAGATCCCGTTCTAAATCGTTGTCATCACAAATTGCCAAGCGCATGAAGAAAGCATATTCCTTTCCGGACAAGTATTTGTTGTACTATGTTTTTACACTGTACAATTCGTCCTCAATAATATCACATAAGTGTATAGGATCAACGTCGTATTGATTAAGCTTGTCTGCCAACGCATTCAGCCAATCTACATCGTCGGATATACCGTAGACGCAGTCCTTAATGTCCAATAATCCGTTAAAAAATGAACATGCACAAATACCATATGTATACTTCTCAATTTGCGCTGATTCATTTTTTTCTGTGTCTTTCGCGCTTTTTCTGACTACTACATAGTTTATCATTTTTTAACCTACCTTTTTTAGATTTCAAAAATATCAGCTTACGGATACTGTAAGAATTTTTTCCAAATTGATCTTACAGCTGTTATTATACTAAATAAAGGCAGAAAATGCGCAAAAATATGAATTCGGCAGGTTTAATGAGGAAATCGGTCAATTAAAGTAAAATTTTGTTTTTTTAAATTTTTCTATTGCGGTGAGCACACGGTTATATTCTGTTTTAAGTTGTTGTAAAACGGTTGCTGTCGGCAGCAGCCCTTCTCGCAACTTGTCGCACAGCTTTGCAGCACAATCGCCTAAGCTTTGGAATCCAAGGGTATAACTTATCCCCTTTAAGGTGTGCGCCGCACGAAAAGCACTTTTGAGGTCATTTACTTGCAAGCTCTTCAGCAGCATAGAGTATGAAGGATCGGACGGAAACCCGAGTACGAACATTTCAACGGTTTCTATATCCTCTAACCGTTCAAGTACGTTCATAATGTCTCCGCCAATCTCTTCGTAAAATTCGGATAATGTAAGTTTTGGTGAATCCTGTATTTCCATTTAATCACCCATCCTTTCTTATATGGCAGTCCGAATCTGATCCTCTCCTTTTTGTTAACGTCCGTATATATTAATATAATTTTAATCATATGTTCAGTAGTATTGAAGACGAGAGCAGAATATTTCCCCGTCTCAACCGTCAAACGGGTATATATCAAAGCTGTGGATGAGGATATTAAATGACATCTTTGCTTGTACTGATCTTATTTAACAAAATTATACAGTAAATGGTGAAAAAAGTCAATAGCAAATGCAAAATCACTTAGATTTCAGAAAAAATGGTATATGTTTGTAGTTTTTTATGTTGATCATATTGCTCCTTTCGGCGTTTTATTAATGCTTGCGGTAAAGGGGTAGCCCGTGCGTACTTTGTCCTGATATCAACAACACCGCTGCAGTTTGCATTTTCCTTTGGAATAATACAGGCAGTAGCGGCAGTCGCAGTCTTCTTTATTATATATGCAGGCGATCCGAAACCCCTCCTTTCTCAGACACAGAAATTCAGAAAAGTATTTTTGAGAAAAAAACGAAAAAAGGGCAGGGTTTAAAAGAGTAAACTCTTCGAGAGTAAAACCTGCCCTGAAATAGCGTTCCACCGGTTCGTTTCCGTGCAGTAGGTCGAAAATGGCGTATAGTTTGTCAACATTTCAGATTTTGCAAAGCAAAATAAACCATACTTTTTCACTATTCACTTTTACCTATTACCTTCCAAATCCCCGAGCTTTTAGTGAAGAGTGAAAAGTGAAGAGGTAAAAAGTAATCCCC
>CAYQEY010000096.1:0-6712 GCA_964416635.1 uncultured Lachnospiraceae bacterium
AGGTTCCGCTCAAGCAAGTGCAAGTGTATTTAGGTCACTCGGACATCCAAACGACTGTGAATATCAAAAATCCACACACGAACTTTGAACAAACCAAAGCAGCCTGATCGCAAGAATAATTATTTGTTAGAAAATAATGATGGTGAGAAATAAAATTGACCACTACAAGTTTGTACCACAAACGCAAATGCAGTGAGAACTCCCCGCCCATTGCACAGACTACTGTGGTGGCAGAGTTGTTTATCAGCAAAAATTTTCCGTAGAATATCGGCTTAACGTGTGATTTAATATGGTACAATGATGCGGATGATCACTACCTCTCGATATGATCATCCGCTTTTTCCTCCGTGTTAAATCAATAAAGTAGCCACACTATCCAATTAAAGCGAGCAGTTATAACTTGATCTGAGTTTGTATGCATTGGATCCGTCTTCTTCCCGAACACCCATTCAAAGGCACTTATTGTTTGGAGCACAATTCATATTCAATTTCTTGTGAATATAACTTTAATAACTGCTGTGTGGAGCTTAAATTCTCCGACGGCAGTATGATTGCCATTGACACCATAGCCGTGGAGAACGAGGTTGCTGACAATATGTATCAGCGGTCAGAGCTTGACTATCTGATCTACAATGCACCGCTTGAATATGCTGACCTTATTTTGAACGGAGACCCCGAAGCATATTTGAAAGCAGTTACCGAATATAAACCCTTAGATTGATAATAGCAATATCGGCTGTATCTGCCCCGAAAGGCGAATACAGCCGATATTTAACCCATACGATGTCTTATGCGAAAAGGGGTATATCGCACTTTACGAATATGCGCGATAACATACGGAACAATGGATAACCTCACATTTCCGTGTAACATATTCACTACACAGATAAGCACGAAACCGTAAAATGATTATTTCATACAGCAAAGAAATTTACGGAAATTACAACAACCTATTTGAAGATAGCAAAACAGACAGTATTCGTCAACGGTCAAGATGAACGGGCTACGCCCGCCGTTGACAAATACTGTCTGTTTCGCTTTGTGGCAGTTAAGGCGGTTAAGCACAAAAGTGCTTAACCGCCTTGTTCTGGCTTTTTCACTTCACAGCAATAGTTGTTACAGAACACAAATTTTTATTTTCCTGAAGATTTTTCATAGTATCTGGAAATCTAATGCTAACCCAAACATTTTCATATGCGAAGGTAATTTCATTAGTTACCTCGTCATACAGATGTCCATCTTCATCCGGTGATATCTTCAACTGGTCGATAAGAGGTTGTAGTGGATTATCTTTTTTCACATATTCACTCCGTCTTACGGTAACAACTACATCCGTTTTGTAGTCAATCAAGTCGTTGACACGCGATGTTGTTATGGGTTTATAATAGTAAAATATCGAAATGTCAGTCACTTCAATCTTGAATAATGAAAAACCATCCAAAGAGAAATTGGGTACGACCAGGTTATCCAAGCTGGAAACATTGTTTGTGTTGGCACGCTTACCTTGTTGGACTTCCTTGATTATATTGATCAATTCATTAACATTATCAGCATACAGAGGTACCGGCTCGACTTCAATATCATCAGGTTGGGTTAATTCAACTTGTTCATCGAAGACTTCCTCTCCAGAATAGTCGGGTAAAATTTTTTCATTATCTTTTTGTTCAGCACTGCAAGAAGATAACAAAACCAACCCAACTATACATACAAAAACAAATATTTTTTTCATGTAAACGTCCTCCTTATCCCCTTTCGTTTAATATCGCTGAGCGACAATTATCACACCAATAACCGTAATCTCCATTTAGCACACATTTCTGTGATGTGTTACATGTGGTGTGACTACCACCTAAGTTATGTGTCAATTCATGTTGGATGGATCGCTCCAGATTTGGTGTGCTTTCCATAGAAGTGAGAGCGTTTCGACCAGGGCGATTACCCAAACCAACAATCTCGTTATGAGAGCCATCTGAATAACGACACACTGCATGACTTACCAATCTATATGTGTAATAGCTACTTGATGATAATAAATTTAATAAACGTGAAGCACTCTTATGATGCTTTGTGCTACAAGATGAATGCGCTCCACACGAAGTCGTGCAAATATTCCCTGCAGTTGTGTTTGGGCATTCGTTACCATTCAACAAACCCGAAACAGAAGTTGAAACCAAGTTGAAATCTATACAATAAGCACGATTTATATCGTTTGTCGCAGAACTATAAATCAAACTCAATGTATCAGCACTATATGGAGAGCCAGAATCATAATATAACCGAGCATCATATGTCAAGGGATTCAAAACACGAACTGTAAAGCTGCCTGTCGCACGAGTTATTTTATGGACAATAGAAATGGTTGCAGTACCAATAGTTCTTCCTGTCACGAGTCCAGAACTATTTATGGTACACACTGATGTGTTTCCCGAAGTATAAGTCAACCAATTATTTCCATTGCACGTCGAATTACTTGGTGTATATGTCGGTGAATACATATAATGGTCATCATTCACAGCAACAGCCATATCTCTAACAGCAATAGAAGAACATGGTACAAACCACGAAACATCAATAAAACCTACAGGAGTGTAAGTGGAGTCGCTAACAAAGCAGGTAGAACTATTAATTACTAATTTGTGACCGCTTACTGCCGTATCCGTAGCTTCTGACTGCAACGCATTGCCATTCCCAGAATAATACATTCCCCACTTCTGATATTGTGAACCAGAATACGTAGCCAATGTAACCGAGCAAGTTGTAGGATTTACCGTTAAGCATTTGGTGGAATCCGTATTTGAATAAACAATATAGTCTCCATTACTATCTTCAGTGAAAATCCATTTCTGCAAATTATGAGAATTACTATTCCCAGCAGAATAACGTGTTTTAGAAAAAGTACCGCTTGTTGGACTTGTTAATAAATAGCCATCATTCATCTCGGCTATGTAGTATGTCGTACTCGCTCTTGATTCATTATTTTCAATTTGGTTGATGGGAACAAAACCATCAGATGTTAATAACATATTAGTTGTGTCAACAAATGATTCGCCAGCCAGTTCGGATTTAGTAAAGACGTGTTCACTTGTTTTATTTGCATTATCGATCGCGTATGCAGGAATTGCAGAGAACAGAATAAACACAACTAAAAAGCATGATAAAATTCTGAATTTCAAAGTTGTTTCCTCCTTACTTGTGAATATTAAGATTGTGACTAAAAAAATCAAAAGCGCATAAGCAGACAATTGTCATCAATCGTCCGACTTATGCGCCCATCTTAAGACGTTTACTTTGTCCTCCCCATAACTGGGAGCGGTACAAAATATGATTCCGCATAAAATCAGACAGTTTATTGATACGAATATTCATGATGCCACCTCCAATTATAAAGTGTCGGAATGCGTATACAGCTATCCTCATAAGAATTATAACATAATTTCAGCGAAATTGCAATAGGTTTTGCTGAAAATTCTATTAAAATTTCATATTTGTTTTTATGGACAAGCTGAAAAGCCTGTCCATTCTTTATCTGCCCATAATTTTCCTTCAGTGCGATTGGCAAATTTGCGTTTACCGCCGTGGAAGATAGAAAAGGAAATAAAATATTTTGGGAATTTATCGGAACCCTCGCCAAAAGCAAGGTTGGGATGTGTAGTAGGAAGTGAAGAAAGAGATTTTGAAAAGTTTTTGCAAATCAGCCAAAACACATTTTATCAAGTGTTTTATTGTGTGAAGGACGAAGGAAAATCAAAAATTTTTATGCACCCCACCTTAAAATCCCGAAGAAAAATGTCCGTTGTAAAGTGAGGGGTTATCAAGTTTTTCGCAAATCCTTTCCGTTGTAAAGTGGAGGGATTTTTGAAAAACGGATTTATGGAGTAAGCGGGAGTTGTTAGAGCAAGATTCTACCACGGTGCCAAATTTCGCCCTCTGCTCATTTTGCTCCTTGTGGTCAATCTTGTTGGGGAGTGCCTTCCCCAAACCCTGCTGATGCCCTGCGGGGCAGAAAACGGCGTTGTTCAACTTGTAAACAGTTTTTGAATTTTACAAAACTGTTCGCAAAACACCCTTAAAAATCGCCCGATTTTTTACGGTAAGTGAGGGGATGTTTTTTCGCCCTCGCCATTTGAGCAATTTTGCAAAGTTCGGTGTTGTTGAGAACAAAGAAAAATTTTTGAAAAACTTTTCGCACCTACCTTGAATTATTGCTTTCCACGATGGGTTAGGTATAAAGCTCAAAATGCTTTTTCAAAAAAAATCAAAAAATTTTTCGTTGCCTATCTTGCAAAACACCCTCTGAAACGTGGGTTAGTCAGAAGGCGTGTATCCAAAGATTTATGCTTACGCGAAAAAATCCGTCCACGAAAAAACGCTGTTTTGCAACTATGGCAAAAAACAGAGGGCTAAAGCTGTCCGAAAAATGGCGTTAAGTAGAGGGATATTTTTTCAGCGGTTATGAAAATCGCATTTTCGTCGGCTACCACTTGAAGAAGTTTTCGCGGGACCTTAAAATTTGCGGTTTCTCACCGGCTACCACTTGAGAGAAATTTTAGTTTCTCAAACAGGGTGCAAAATTGAATTTCAAACGGCGTTAAATAACAAGGCATTTACGCTGTCAGAAGAAATTTCGACAAGTATTTTACGCTATTTTCTCAAAGCCAAGAAAAATGGGTTGTAAAAACGGGCAAAAAACGGCGTTAGGTAGAGGCACTTTATTTTTTGCCGTATGAGAAAAATTTTTTCGATGCCCCGTTGATTTTTGCCTTTTGAAATTCCGAATAGGTGAGAGAAGAAAAAGCTTTGAAATTTTTGAAAAAATTTTCGCAAGCGGTTGATTTTCACCCCTCTGAAATTCCAAATAAGTGAAAGGAGATTTGCCTATGCCCAAAACCTATAACACCCCCAAGCGCAGTTTTGTAATCAAGACGCGCTTGACCGAAGAAGAACACACGGAATTTATGAAACTGCTGAAGGTCAGCAATATGAGCCAAGCCGAATTTCTCCGGCAAGCCATTGACGGCGTTCCGATAAAAGCCATCGTCAACGTGGGCTGCATTGATGACAAATTCCTTGAAGCCGTCGGCAAGCTGACCGCCGAATACGGAAAAATCGGCAGCAACCTCAATCAGATAGCGCGTGTGCTGAACGAATGGCGAACACCATACAACCAACTCGCGGCAGAGGTCAGAGCCGCCGCGTCAGATCTCGCCGCTTTGAAATTTGAAGTCTTGGAAAAGGTAGGTGAAGCCGTTGGCAACGTTCAAACACATCAGCTCTAAAAATGCCGATTACGGCGCGGCAGAAAAATACCTCACCTTTGCCCACGACGAATTTTCAATGAAGCCCACCCTTGATGAAAACGGACAGTTGATGCTACGCGAGGATTTCCGCATAGCCACTCTGAACTGCGGCGAGGAAGATTTCGCTGTCGCGTGTATGCGCTCCAATCTCCGTTACGGCAAAAACCAAAAGCGCGAGGACGTGAAAAGCCACCACTACATCATTTCCTTTGACCCACGGGACGGCGCAGACCTCGGCTTGACCGTAGATCGCGCACAGCAGTTGGGCGAGGAATTTTGCAAAACGCATTTTCGCGGACACCAAGCCATCGTCTGCACCCACCCCGACGGTCATAACCAAAGCGGCAATATCCACGTTCACATCGTTATCAATTCCTTGCGGATAGAGGAAGTTCCGCTGCTCCCGTATATGGACAGACCCGCCGATACGAAAGCCGGTTGCAAGCATCGGTGTATATACTTGATGTATCGCGCATATTTCTTCTCAGTTTCGCGAATGGCACTTTCGGCGCGTTGCCAGAAAAGCTCTACGATCTTATCATCATCCAAATCTATGCCCTCCCTTCGGTATGATTAAAGGCCTTTCACCCATATAGACGGTTATTGAGTTGTATGTATCACAGAAAATGAAAAATATTATGAAAAAATCGATACATCTCCACGCCACCCCCGGCATATTTTCGCTCGACGAACAACTCTGGCAATTTTTTAATATACATTCTTCCCAGCGCCGAGCTACCGAGATACGCCTCCACATTCGTCACGGGCAAAACACACCAATCGCTGTCGGTTGGTTTGTTGGCGATATAGTATTCAAGCAGTGTCCTTGTTACATTCAGGGGAACAGACTTCGGTGTAACCTCCGCAAGCCACTGTTCCTGTTCGGCGGTCAATCGGATAGATTCTGTCCGAAGCGCACCAAGCTCCAGTGCATCGGCAATCACATCATCAAAACGAAGGATCAGGTCGCCTTTCGTGCCTTCCGAGAAGATCGGTATCTGAAACTGAATGACCTTTTTCCGCCATGCGTCTTCGAGCTTTTCCATGTTGTCGGCAAGTTTATGTGTGAATTTGCCCACTTTGTCGCGGTTGGTGCTAATGAAATTTGAGATACCGCGCAGGTGGCGGATATACCACCCACAGCCGTTCTTGTCTACAAGTTCGGGAAACGCATCGTGAAGCTCACGGAAATCTGTTTTGAACTGCCACTCCGCCCTTGGGGTGGCATTCTTTTTGTCAGGAATACTGCACCATGCGCAGAGAGCACAGCGGGCATCGTCGGTGCGCTCATACGGATCACCGCCTTTCGGTGTCCCGTCCGGATTGTGAAAGAGATACCCCCTTGCAAGGACAGTCAATATCCGCGCAAAGCCGTAGTTTTCCATGAGCATATCCATGGTAAACCGACCGAGAAA
>CAYQEY010000097.1:0-6620 GCA_964416635.1 uncultured Lachnospiraceae bacterium
CTCATTCACAAGCAATTTAATATTTAATTTTGTCTAAACTTTTGGGTTCACTTCAGCTTGCGTGTTTTTTATTTATAAAAACTTGAATTGTAACCAAAAATATGTTATAATAAATCATCTTTTTACCGGAGTGATATTATGAAGCTTAAAGAATTATTGAAGCAAGACAAACTTTCATTGTCTTTTGAGGTGTTTCCGCCCAAAACCGATACGGCTTTTGACAGCGTAAAGCATGCAACCGAAGAGATTGCAAAGCTTTCGCCGTCGTTTATGAGCGTTACTTACGGAGCAGGCGGCGGAACAAGTAGATATACACTTGAAATAGCTAAAAACATAAAGGAGACCTACGGTGTCCCCACGATGGCGCATCTTACCTGCGTTTCCTCGACAAAAGAAACGGTGCTTGCAAAGATTGCCGAAATAAAAGACGCGGGTATAGAAAATATAATGGCTCTGCGTGGAGATCTTACCCCGGAGCTTGCCGCAAGCGACAGGGGAAATTGGGTATATCAACACGCGATAGACCTTATACGCGACATCAGAGACAGCGGAGCGGATTTCTGCATAGGAGGTGCTTGCTATCCCGAAATACATCCCGAAAGCGAAAATCAAAAGGAAGATATCAAACACCTGAAAGAAAAGGTAGATGCAGGATGCGATTTTCTGACCACTCAGATGTTTTTCGACAACAACCTGCTTTATAATTTTCTTTATAAGATACGTGAAGCGGGAATTACCGTTCCTGTAATACCCGGTATAATGCCCATAACCAACGCAAACCAAGTAGAACGTTCAATAAAACTATCGGGTTCATTTATGCCGCAACGCTTTAAGAGTCTTGTGGATAAATTCGGACATTCGCCGGATGCCATGAAGCAGGCGGGTATAGCTTATGCGACCGACCAGATCATAGATCTGTTTGCAAACGGTATAACCAATGTTCACGTATATTCTATGAATAAACCCGAAGTCGCTCAAAAGATACAAAACAATTTATCGGATATTTTAGGTTAAAAAATATGAAGGTTACTGAATTTTTAAAAAACAATTTTCTTTACCTCGACGGGGGTATGGGAACTCTTCTTCAAGAGCGCGGTCTGCGCCCGGGAGAGTTTCCCGAAAAATGGAACATTGAAAAGCCCGATATAATTACGGAAATACACAGAAATTATTATGCGGCGGGCGCCAATGTTGTAAACACAAATACGTTTGGAGCAAATATACTTAAATTTTCAGCCGAGGAGCTTGATGCCATAATCAAAGCGGCGATAGACAACGCAAAAGCCGCGCAAAATGCAGGCACTCAGCCAAAGTGGGTGGCGCTTGACATAGGTCCTACAGGAAAAATGCTCAAGCCTTACGGAACGCTTGATTTTGAAGAGGCAGTGGAAATATTTGCAGTCACCGTGCGGCTCGGTGCAAAATACGGCGCCGATCTTATCTTTATTGAAACCATGGGCGACAGCTATGAAACCAAAGCCGCTCTGCTTGCCGCAAAGGAGAATTGCGATCTGCCGGTGTTCGTCTCAAATGCGTACGGTGAGGACGGAAAGCTTATGACCGGCGCTTCTCCGGATGCCATGGTAGCCATGCTTGAAGGAATGGGCGCCGATGCTGTGGGAGTAAACTGCTCGCTCGGACCGAAAGCACTTGCTCCCGTTGTGGAGCAATATCTGGAGTTTGCGTCTGTACCGGTAATTTTGAAGCCTAACGCCGGATTGCCACGCGATATCAACGGTAAAACCGTATACGATGTTCTTCCCGACGAGTTTGCCGACGATGTTTGCACGCTTATGCGGAAAGGCGTAAGAATTGCAGGCGGTTGTTGCGGAACTACCCCGGAATATATATCGGCACTTGTGAAAGAAGCTTCAAATATCCTTCCAATACCCATTGAAAAGAAAGAGTATACATGCGTTTCTTCTTATACGCATAGCGTGTTCTTTGGAGACCGACCCATACTCATAGGTGAAAGAATAAATCCCACCGGAAAGAAACGCTTTAAGGAAGCTCTTAGGGCAAATGACATGAACTATATTCTAAAAGAGGGTATAGCTCAGCAGGAAAAGGGAGTTCACATCCTTGATGTCAATGTCGGACTTCCCGAGATAGATGAAGAGACTATGCTTGCTTCGGCAGTTTTTGAGCTTCAGGCAGTAACCGACCTTCCACTACAGATCGACACCTCGAATCCCAAAGCTATGGAAAAGGCACTTCGCCGTTACAACGGCAAGGCAATGATAAACTCTGTCAACGGAAAGCAAGAGAGCCTTGATACCATTCTTCCCCTCGCAAAGAAATACGGCGGACTTGTGGTTGCACTGACGCTTGACGAGAGCGGAATACCCGAGACAGCAGAGAAAAGGCTTGAAATTGCAAAAAAGATTCTGCTTGAAGCAGAAAAGTACGGAATAGACAAAAGGGATATAATCTTCGACCCACTGGCACTTACCGTAAGTGCGGATAAAAACGCAGCAAAGGAAACTCTTCGCGCGATCACCCTGATAAGAGATCAGCTCAGATGTATGACATCTCTCGGTGTTTCAAACGTATCCTTCGGATTGCCGCAAAGAGATATTATAACCTCGGCCTTCTTTACACTTGCACTTGGTAACGGCTTAACTGCGGCTATCATGAATCCTTATTCAACCGAAATGCAGAAGGCATATCACGCATTCTGTGCTCTCGGCGGACTTGACGATAATTGCTCGGAGTATATAGATTTTGCAGGAATTTTGCCGGATGCACAGGCGGCAGTTACAGCTCCGCCCATGCAAAAGAGCGATGCAGAGGATAATATTTCCGAGCTTCAAAAAGCCATTTCAAAGGGACTTAAGAGCAGTGCGACCGAAATTACCACAGAGCTTTTGAAGAGCCGCGAACCTCTTGATATAGTGCAAAACGAGATCATTCCCGCACTGAACAGCGTTGGTGTAGGCTTTGAGCAAAAAAGGATCTTTTTGCCTCAACTGCTGATGAGTGCAGAGGCGGCAAAAGCAGCTTTTGAAAAAATAAAAGAAAAGATCCCGTCGGGCGGCTCTGACCGTTCTACCTTTGTAATAGCCACAGTGAAGGGAGATATACACGATATCGGCAAAAATATCGTAAAGCTCCTTCTTGAAAATTACGGTTTCAACGTAATTGACCTCGGACGTGACGTTTCACCCGAGCTTATAGCAGATACGGTAGTAGAGACGGGAGCCAAGCTTGTCGGACTCAGCGCACTTATGACCACGACGGTTCCGGCTATGGAGGAGACCATTAAGCTTTTGCGCATACGAGCACCTTGGGCAAAGATAGTTGTCGGTGGAGCGGTGCTGACGCAGGAATACGCAGACGCAATCGGTGCAGATAAGTACGCAAAGGACGCGATGGAGACCGTGCGCTATGCAGAAGAAACAGAGCTTTTGGAAAGTATAAGTTAAGACCGTACAAAATGATGTAAACTATGTCATTAATTCAGTTTTTTTAATAAAAACTATTGACAACCGGAAGCAAAATTGCTATAATTACCGAAAGATCTTAAAAACACAGGAGGCACGGATATGAAAAAATTTGCTTTTATAGGTGCAGGAAGTCTTCAATTTACAAGCAGTTGTGTGCGTGATCTGCTCACATTTCCCGCGTTTAGAAAGTCTGAGTTTGCATTGATGGACATAAATCCGGATAATCTCAGCAGAATACAGAAGATAGTAAACAGAATAGTCTAGGAAATGAACTGTCCCGAATGTGTCGTAACGGCTACTACCGACAGAGCAGAGGCATTGAAGGGCGCGGACGGAGTTTTGTGTACCGTCTTCAACGGAGATATCGACATTTGGAAATACGATATAACCGTCCCTAAGAAGTACGGCGTGGATACTAACGTAGGTGACACAAGAAGTGTATCGGGCATATTCAGAGCGTTGAGAAATATTCCCCTTATGCTTGATATTTGCCGTGATATCGAAAAATACTGTCCGAACGCGGTATTTCTCAACTATACTAACCCGATGTCGATGCTCTGCGGAGCAATGCAGAAATATTCAAACGTTGAGGTAACCGGACTTTGTCACAGCGTTCAGCATACGATCGGAATGCTCTCCGAGTGGTTAAATATTCCTTGCAATGAGATTACCTATCTTTGTATGGGCGTAAATCATCAAGCATTCTATACTGTTTTAGAGCATAACGGCAACGATCTTTATCCGAGGCTTCGTGAGCTTCTTAAAAACCCCGAATTCTATAATAAAGAGCAGGTAAGAAATGAAATGTTTCTTAAACTCGGTTATTATGTGACAGAATCGAGCGGACACGCCTCGGAGTACAATCAGTGGTTCAGAAAAAGACCCGATCTTATAGAAAAGTATTGCACGCATGGTACGGGTTGGAATCCCGGTGAATACGCCTTTTCTCTCAATGGCAGACTTGAAAGAAAGAAACATCCAGAAAAGATGTATAACGAATGGTATGAAAAGCCGTTTGACAAAAACAAGAGCAACGAGTACGCGGGCGATATTTTCAACGCACGTATCGGTGACGGAAAGCCGTTCGTATTTAACGGAAACGTAATAAATAACGGTTCCATCCCCAATCTTCCGTATGACGCGTGCGTAGAGGTCCCCGTTGTCGCCGACAGAATGGGATTTAAGACTACCATCGCAGGACCACTTCCCGAGCACCTCGCGATACTTGTAAACACGACCGCCGGAATCGAAAATCTCGTTGTCGAGGCGGCAATGAAAAAGAGCAGGGAGATGGTCTACCACGCGGTATATATGGATCCTCTGACTTCTGCCGTATGCTCGCTTGATGAAATCAAAAATATGTGCGATGAGCTGTTTGAAATAAATGCGGATTTTCTGGGCGACTACAAATAAAGTCTATTCTTTTCGAACTTTTCTCACGGATGGTGATTTCACATATGTCAGTCACTTTCATTCTACATGACCGATGATTGCAACTCACCCTATGAAACTTATTCTTCTTTCAGCGTGAGTCTGTTTTTCAATCTTCACACACTTATGTATCACCTGAAAAAACGTGGGAAAGACGTAAAAGTTTTTATCGGTGACGATCATGCCATTTTGCAGAAAGTGAAACCCCTTGAAAACCTAGTGTTTTCAAGGGGTTTTTGGCAGAGAGAGGGATTCGTTCTTGATTTTTGCTCAACGTTTCGGATTTTGTCTTATGTAACGTTTCGCAAAAATCTTCGGTCACCGTTCCAAAACAACACACCGTGTTGTTTTGTTCACTGCGTTCGAATCCCATTTATATTCTCACGAAAAAGCAAGAAAGCACCCTCAAATGAGGATGCTTCTCGCTTTTTGGCGGAGAGGGCGGGATTCGAACCCGCGTGCGATTGCTAGCAAACTGATTTCGAGGGAATCGCCTATTTGGCTTTTTCAGGCTTTTCAAAGCCTTTCAAGTGCATCTGTTTACTGTTTTTATTCCTCAAAAACCTAATGATTACAAGGATTTAGCGGACTAAACCGCCACATCTGACCTTTCATGATTCGAACCGACACCCACAGGCACGTTTTTTTGAAAAAGCCTCGCTTTTTGCATAAAAGAGGGATATTGCGAGGGATGTAAAACCTTTTAAAAGCTGTGGCAATACAAGGGTTTTGAGCTTCGGTTTGGCGATTTTAAGAGGGATGTTGGCAAAATGCGTGCAATTTTATCACCTGAACCCATCGGGAAACACTATTTATAGGAGATAAAAATGCCGAAAAATCATGAATTCGATCAACTTCCGGAGATGATGTCGTTAGACGACATCCGACTGTTTTTGAAGGTTAGCAAACTGACCGCACGCTACTATTTGAAAAGCGGACTGCTGAAATGTATATGCACAAGAAAGCAGACGCGATGCTATCGTATCAAAAAAACAGACTTTATCAGTTTCTACCGTCGCTATACCGCGTATCCAAGTTTATTCTTTCCGCCGGGCAATTGGTATAAAAGCGAGGGACATATGCAGATTAATAATGCTCCACTCGAAATGCCAATGAAATTACTGGGAAATAATGTTGGGCGTTTTTACAAACAGATTTTGACTCACTATCCCGATTTGCTGACTCCGGATGAAATATCCGACATCACTGGTTATAGTTGCAGGACGGTATCAAGATGGTGTCACAGAGGCGAGCTGAAAGCGATTATGATACGTCCGAAAATCAGAGTTCCAAAAGTCTTTCTTTTGGAATTTCTGACATCGGATGTGTATCAAAATATAAGGAAAAAATCAAAACAGCATCGACAGCACTTGATTAAAATGCAGAATATGTGAGAAAAAGATTTTTCTATATCCGCGCGTAATGACCTTAAAACGCCAATAACCAATATGATTAAGGAGGGATGCCTCGCATCCCTCCGGTGTGTTATGTATAAATTAAACAATAAAACGGACGAATTTGCGCATTTATAAGCAAAAATATGTGAAAAACAGCCAAAATTATGCTTTTGAACCGTCGCTTAAGCCCCTTTTTGACCCTTTCGAGTCTATTCGTCAATTGTCTACTTACCTTCCTACAGTCCCGCACAGTACCGAAAAAATCAAGGCTACATAAGGGCTTCTCGGACGAAATGACCTTAAAAGGAATTGTTCGGGACGGTTCGAATATTATCAGCATCTTTCC
>CAYQEY010000098.1:0-6605 GCA_964416635.1 uncultured Lachnospiraceae bacterium
CATAATGTCGACACGCTCATCAATTCTTTGATAGAGCACGGCTCTGTCGGCATAGCGCAAAACTGCTACCGTAGCGTCATAGCGCGGCTCGGACAGCTTGGAGCTTTTGTCAAGCTCGGATTTTGGTATCCCGCAAGAATAATATATCTCAAGCGCACGTATCACACGTTTTATGTTGTTCGGATGTATTGCCGCCGCACTCACGGGGTCGATCGATCGAAGCTCAGCGTGAAGAGACGCCGCGCCCTCGCTTTGCGCACGCTCGGTGAGCTTTTCGCGCAATTCCGATGTATCAGCGCAGGGAGCGGAATTTCCCCCGCGCAAAAGCGTGTCGAGATACAGACCGGTTCCTCCGCAAACTATAGGCAGCTTTCCGCGCGTAACGCAATCCTCGATGGCGGCAGAGGCATACTCGGCGTAATCCTCGCAAGAGAATGATACGTCGGGCTCGACTATATCTATCAGATGATGTCTGACCTCTTCTTGCTCTTTTTGTGTGGGCTTTGCCGTTCCGATATTCATTCTTTTGTATATCTGCATTGAGTCGCAGGAAATTATTTCTCCGTTGTGCCGCTTGGCAAGCTCGAGAGCGAGCGCGCTCTTTCCGCTCGCCGTCGGCCCTGCAACGGCAAGTATTTTGGCTTTTGCAGTCATTGTTTTCTCTTTTCTTCGTTCGCTTTTCACTTGTTTATACGATAATTCTTTATTGTATAAACATCGCATCGCCGATGCTTACGGTATATAAGAAATTTACCGATTGGTAATGTTGCACAAGCCAATCGGTAACACTCAAAACAAGTCGCTATGCGTACCCGTTCGAGCCAAAAACAGTATCAATTTATCTCCGTCTATCTGATAAACAAGTAACCAGTCCGGTTGAATGTGACATTCCCGATAACCGCCACAATCGCCGGTCAACAAATGGTCTCGATATTTGGCTTCAAGTGTCTCTCCGTTTGCAAGGGCAGTAATGACCTTTTTGATCTTATCAAGATCATATCCGCGTTTTTGCGCAAGCCTCAAGTCCTTCTTGAATTGGTTTGAAGGAACAATTTCATACTTCACCTAAAATGTCCTCCATCATACTGTCTACACTGTCATATCTTTTATACTTTTCGGGAGAACGAAGCATTTCCTGTGCTTCTTTCATTGCTTCAAGAGTTAAATTGTTGGGAACCTCTCTGGTAATAGAGAACGGAATTCCACCCTCATAGAGCATTTGCTTTAAAAAAATATTCACTGCAGTAGACAGATCCAGTCCAAGATCAGCAAGCATTACCTGCGCTTTCGCTTTCGTTTCAGCATCAATGCTGATGTTCGTAGATACTTTAGGCATAATATCAACTCCTTTCGATAACAGTATAGCATATTATCTCTTATTTGTCAATATATTATGCGCATTTTTTCACATGAAATTACATTTTATGCGTATGTTATGTTAATTTTTCAATATATAAACATCGCATCGCCGAAAGAGAAAAATCTATACTCCTCCCTCACGGCTGTTCGATAAACTTCCATCATTTTTTCTTTGTCGTAGAACGCGGAAACAAGCATCAAGAGCGTGCTTTCGGGCAAATGGAAATTTGTGATAAGCGCGTCGACAGCTTTAAAACGGTATCCGGGATAGATGAATATTCCCGTATCTCCCGACATCGCGCGGATATGCCCGTTTTCATCTGAAACGCTTTCGATGGTTCGGCACGAGGTCGTACCGACGCAGATGAGCCTTCCGCCTCTCGCTTTGGCATTATTGATAATATCGGCGCTCTCCTGCAAAACGCTGAAAAATTCGGTATGCATTATATGCTCGTCCACACGCTCAGCCTTTACGGGGCGAAAGGTACCGAGTCCGACATGAAGCATGACCGGCGCTATTTTTACACCCTTCTGCTTTATGCGCTCGAGAAGCTCGGGGGTAAAATGCAGCCCCGCCGTCGGAGCCGCCGCCGATCCCTCCTCGCGCGCGTATACTGTCTGATAACGTGAGCTATCCTCAAGTCGCTCGGTAATATAAGGCGGCAGAGGCATCATTCCGACTACCGAAAGAACGTCATATATGTTGGCATATCTGCCCTTGTCGTACTCAAATCTGATTATTCTGTTGCCCTCCTCGACGATATCGAGTACCTCTCCCACAAGTATTCCGTCGCCGAATACAGAGCGCGAACCTATACGCGCACGCTTGCCTGGTTTGACAAGACACTCCCAACAGTCAAGCTCGTGCTGACGCAGCAACAAAAGCTCAAGCCTTGCGTCCTCACGTCCCTCCGCATGACCGTAAAGGCGTGCGGGAATTACCTTTGAATCGTTGATAACGAGAACGTCTCCCTCATTGAGGTAATCGATTATATCGTAAAAATGTTTGTGCGATACTTTTCCGCTCTTTCGGTCGATAACCATAAGTCGTGAGTTATCGCGCTTTTCCATCGGATGCTGAGCGATGAGCCGCTCGGGCAGGTCGTAATAAAAGTCGGAGGTTTTGAGATCTGTGTGTTTTTTTTTGTTTACAATTACCATAGATTTTCCTTTTATGTGAAAAATATAACCTGAATTTTGCAAAAGTTATTGACATAAGCAAAAAGATATGTTATTATATGTTTCGGATACATATAATAACGATAGAGGTGCATTTTGCAACTGCCGCAGGACAATGGTCGCCGAGACCGTCTGAGCCCTGTTCGCGAGGGTAAGATGCCGAAGATGAGATGTGTCGGCAACATCTCTTCTGGTCTGACGATCAATAGTCGTCCGACTGTCATCAATATAAAAATTTGATGGAGAGCTATCTGTTAATTGTTGACTGTAACTTCGGGACTTCTCTCCCCTATATTATAGTACAATTTCAGCTGGTTTTCAACCGGTTTTTTTGTTTTTTATATGAATTCTTTCAAATTTTCAGTTTTGCACAGAAAGGAAACATTCGAAAATGAGCAAGTACAAGCAGACAGTATTCACAGGCGCGGCAACCGCGATAATCACACCCTTCAGGCAGGGCAAGATCGACAAGGATAGCTTCGGCAAGATCATAGAGGATCAGATCGCAGGCGGGATCGATGCCATCGTGGTCGCAGGAACCACAGGAGAAGCGGCAACGCTGACTCACGAGGAGCATATGGACTGCATGAAATACGTAATAGATACGGTGGCAGGAAGGATTCCCGTTATCGCAGGCACGGGATCCAACGATACCGCATACGGAATCGAGCTCTCACAATACGCTTGCGAGATCGGCGCAGATGCGCTTCTTCTCGTTACCCCCTACTACAACAAAGCAACCCCCAAGGGTCTTATCAAGAGCTTTATCGAAACGGCTGAAAATACCACCAAACCGATAATCCTTTACAACGTTCCCTCGCGAACCGGATGTAACATAACTCTCCCTGTTTACAAAGAACTTGCAAAGCACGAAAGAATAGTTGCGGTCAAGGAAGCGTCGGGCAACATGAGTGCCATCGCCGAGCTTATCGCAGAGTGCGGTGACTATCTTGACGTGTACTCAGGTAACGACGACCAGATAGTACCCATTATGTCGCTCGGCGGCAAGGGCGTCATCTCGGTACTCTCCAACATCCGCCCTCGAGAGACACACGAAATTACAAAGCTTTGCCTTGAAAACAACTACGCAGACGCAGCAAAGCTTCAGCTTGAATATCTGAAGTTCATCAACGCTCTATTCTGCGAAGTCAACCCCGTTCCGATAAAGACCGCTATGGCTGAAATGGGACTTTGCGACATCGAGATGCGTCTGCCCCTCTGTGAGATGGACGACGCAAACAAAGCAAAGCTCGTTTCCATTATGAAGAACTACGGACTTCTCTGATATAAATGACGTTTAAAAGGAAGGATACTTATGACTAACATAATTCTCTGCGGTTGTGGCGGAAGAATGGGCAAAGCGGTAGCCGCGGCGGCTCAGAACGGTATTGAGATAGTTGCAGGCATCGACATCAACGCCGCTTCTCTCTCTGCGGCGCTCACTTTTCCCGTATACGAAAGCATTTCGGACTTTCCTGGAAAATCCGACGTCATCGTGGATTTTTCGCATCACTCTTCCCTGCCTTCCCTTCTCGAATACGCAAAAGCTACACACACACCTCTCGTAGTAGCCACAACCGGGCATACCGAAGAGGAGCTCGCGAGTATGCGAGAAAGCGCGGATGAAGTAGCAATATTTCATTCAGGCAATTTCTCGATAGGCATAAATCTGCTCGTCAATCTCGCCAAGCAGGCGGCACACACGCTCGGAGTTGATTTTGATATCGAGATCATCGAAAAACACCATAATAAGAAGCTCGACGCCCCAAGCGGCACGGCACTTATGATAGCAAATGCAGTAGCCGAGGAACGTAGCGAGAGCGAGTACGTATACGACCGACACAGCATTCGAAGGGCGCGCGAGTCACGTGAAATAGGCATACACTCGGTGCGCGGCGGAACTATCGTCGGTGAACACGAAATAATCTTCGCCGGGAATAACGAGACTGTCAGTATTTCTCATTCTGCGGCATCTCGTGAGATATTCGCAACCGGGGCGCTTCGCGCAGCAGTTTATCTTTCAAGCAAAACTACAGGACTTTACAATATGTCTGACCTTATCGAGGGAAGATAATGCCGGGGCGGTTTGTGCTTGTTTTTCAGCGCACAGACCCCTGTTATCTATTTTAACTTTGATAAAAATTATTTTTCAAAAAGCTTTCTCGGATCAATTTTCCGAGAAAGTTTTTTTCTTTGAAAGCTTTTTTTCTTTGAAAATCTTTTTCTTTTTTCCAAGCAAAATTGTCGACGTATTTTTGCTTTAGCAACTATTTTTAAAAAATTGGAAATTTTATCTATAAATAGTCATATTTAAAAAACAATGCACATAAAATATATTGTGCAACTCTGTTGAAAGTAGGCAAAATCCTATTTTCACATGCACGCAGTATTGCTTTTGCGGTTTCGGCGATAATGTGCATAAATCAAAAACCGACATAATATTTAAGGAGGACATAGAAATGTCTAAAACAAAGGTCACGAAACACGCATTGTTATCCTCGGTCTTGGCTATGCTTCTTTGCTTAACCATGCTGATCGGTACTACCTTTGCGTGGTTCACAGATACTGCAAGTACTGCAGTAAACAAAATTCAGGCGGGTACCCTTGATGTCGCACTTGAAATGAAACAGGACGACGAATGGGTAAACGCCGAGGGTGAAACTCTCGCCTGGATAAAAGCTGACGGTAGCGCCGAGGTCCTTTGGGAGCCCGGATGTACCTATCGGCTTCCCGAGCTACGAGTTGTAAATAAGGGCGACATTGCACTCAAATACAAGCTCATCGTAACCGGTATCGTCGGTAATGCCGAGCTTCTTGAAGTTATTGACTTCACGTACGGAGAGGACATTGATATCGCTTCCGAGACTTTCCTTGCACCGGATGATGCAAGAGAAGGCATTATCATCGAAGGTCATATGGCGGAGAGTGCCGGCAATGAGTATCAGGGTCTCTCCATTGATGGTATAGGCATCACCGTTGTCGCTACTCAAGCATCCTTCGAGTACGACAGCTATGACGATCAGTACGATTCAGATGCTGAGTATCCGATTCTTCCAACGAGTGTTTCGGATTTCCGAGATGCACTGACCCTGGTGAACAGCAATATTATTTTGGCGGATGATATTACAGTTGAAGACGGAATTCAGTTGTCCGTATTAAATGATACTTCCATAGATTTCAACGGAAATACCCTGAGCGGTACCTTGGCAAGCGGCAGCATCCTCAATAACTCCGGGAACACTAACCTTGTGTTAAGAGACTCGGAAAACGACGGTTCTTACAGCGTTGACGGAAACATTGTCATCCATGAGGGCGGTGGTATGACACAGTTTGCAGCCGTATCTGCATGGCAACCCACCGTAACAATCGAGAGCGGTAAATATACACATGATAATATTGTAATTCACTGCCAGCTACAGAGTTCAGATCCCAATGCCGTAGGATTTGTGATCAACGGCGGCACATTTGACGGAAAAGGAGCTGCCAGCGTAGTATACAATGCTTTCGGCAATATAATTATCAACGGCGGAACCTTCAACGCATATACCGACAGCGAAGGAAATGCGGGAGAATGCCTCTATGTGGACTACGGCAACAGTGCTCTACCGTCTGTTACCACCATCAACGGTGGTACGTTCAATGCCGAGAAGCGAATCTTCTATGTTGATGTCGATACCGATTATACGCAAAAGATCATTGTTACCGGCGGTAGCTTCAATGTGGCTTCCGGCGGAAGCCTGATAGAGGTCAGTTCCGGCAACGCTGAAGATTATCTTACCATCACCGGCGGAACATTCAATGTCGATCCTACAGCCTATGTAGACACAGCGACTTACAATGTTACCTACACCGACTCTCTTTGGACGGTAAGCGCAAGATAAACTCGCCTCATATTGAAAGCGTTTTGATAGTCGAAAAGATTATCAAAACGCTTTCTGTTTTTTGTATTATATCGTTCATCTCATGGTAAAATATACAAAAACAAATGGAGAAATATTATGGAAGAAAAAACGATCACAAAAGAAATATTGGAAATGTTTTATAAGGATCTGATGCTTCAGGAGAAG
>CAYQEY010000099.1:0-6327 GCA_964416635.1 uncultured Lachnospiraceae bacterium
TGGGCGTGCCTTCACGTATGAATATCGGTCAGGTGCTTGAGGTCCACCTCGGAATTGCCGCCCGCAAGCTGGGCTGGAAGATAATGACCCCTGTGTTTGACGGCGCAAACGAAAAGGACATTCTTGAGTGCATGAAGATGGCGGGAATGTGGCGCGACGTCTTCCCGGGTGAAAATGTTGACGGTAAGGAGACCCGCGAGGTCACAAATCCCGAGACCGGAGAGACAAAGCTGCAGGTCATCGACGGCAAAACAGTGCTGTATGACGGACGCACCGGCGAGGCATTCGACAACCCCGTAACCGTCGGTATCATGTACTACCTCAAGCTGCACCATCTGGTTGACGATAAGATACACGCCCGTTCCAACGGTCCGTACTCTATCGTTACTCAGCAGCCTCTCGGCGGTAAGGCTCAGTTCGGCGGACAGCGTTTCGGAGAAATGGAGGTTTGGGCTCTTGAAGCATACGGCGCTGCTTACACGCTTCAGGAGATCCTTACGGTCAAGTCCGACGATATCAACGGCAGAAGAAGAGCTTACGAGGCTATTATCAAGGGTCAGAACATCCCGACTCCCGGAGTGCCCGAATCCTTTAAGGTGCTCGTTAAGGAGCTTCAGTCGCTCGCACTCGATATCCGTACTCTTGACAAGGACGGAAACGATATTCAACTCTCTACGCTTTGCAACGATGAGGAGGAAGGCTTCCCCTACTCCGACAGAGCCGATCTTGCTCTTATCGATGATGTCGTTGATAATACCGTTGAAACAGACGACCTTGACGATTCTTTCCTTATCGACGATAATGACGATGACGATTTCTCTTACGAAGAGGAAGAAGAATTCGAAAGCTTCGACAATGTGAATGATGAAGAATATATATAATCGAGAAGGAGAACAGCTATGCAGCATAATGAATTTGATTCAATAAAAATAGGTCTGGCATCTCCGGATATGATCAGAGAGTGGTCTTACGGCGAGGTAACAAAGCCCGAGACCATAAACTACAGGACACTTAAAGCCGAGATAGGCGGTCTTTTCTGCGAGCGTATATTCGGCCCGACCAAGGACGGTGCTTGTATGTGCGGAAAGTATAAAAATTCGCACAGCAGAGAGGTCCACAAGTGCGAGAAGTGCGGCGTCGATGTAACCACCAAGAAGGTAAGACGTGAGCGTATGGGACATATCGAACTCGTAGCTCCCGTTTCACACATCTGGTACTTCAAGGCGATCCCGTCGAGAATGGCTCTCGTGCTTGATATTTCGCCCAAGCTTCTCGAGCAGGTGCTGTACTTTGCAGACAATATCGTGCTTGACCCCGGCTCCACGCCTCTTGAGAAAGGAACCGTGCTCAATGAAAAACAGTATATGGAGAATCGCGAGCTTTACGGTAACGACTTTCGCGTAGGAATGGGCGCCGAGGCTATCAAGGAGCTCCTTATGGAGATCAATATCGACGAGCTCGCAGAACAGCTCAAGAGCGATCTGGAGAATGCGTCGGGTCAGAAGAAGATGCGTATCATCAAGCGTCTTGAGGTCATCGAAGCGTTCAGAAAATCGGGCAATAAGCTCGAATGGATGATATTGGACGTAGTTCCCGTGCTTCCCGCAGACCTTCGTCCTATGGTACAGCTCGACGGCGGACGCTTTGCGACCTCCGATATCAATGAGCTCTACCGCAGAGTTATCAGCCGTAACAACCGACTCAAGAAGATAATAGAGATCCACGCCCCCGAGATCGTTATCCGCAACGAGAAGCGTATGCTTCAGGAAGCGGTCGATGCGCTCATCGATAACGGCAGAAGAGGTAAGCCCGTAACAGGTTCATCAAACCGTCCGCTCAAGTCGCTCTCCGAGCTTCTCCGCGGTAAGCAGGGACGCTTCCGTCAGAACCTGCTCGGTAAGCGTGTTGACTATTCCGGACGTTCGGTTATCGTCGTAGGCCCTTCGCTTAAGATCTATCAGTGCGGACTTCCCAAGGAGATGGCACTTGAACTCTTCAAGCCCTTCGTTGTAAAGAGACTTGAAGAGATCCAGAGAATAGGCGTTAAGGACGCGCTCAAGAAGATCGAAAAGGCTCACGAGAATCCCTGCGTTTGGGATGCGCTTGAGAATGTTATCAAGGAACATCCGGTTCTTCTCAACCGTGCACCTACGCTTCACAGACTTTCAATTCAGGCATTCGAGCCTGTGCTCGTAGAGGGAAGAGCTATCAAGCTCCACCCGCTCGTATGTACTGCGTTCAATGCGGACTTCGACGGTGACCAGATGCCTGTTCACGTTCCGCTTTCTGCCGAAGCTCAGGCAGAGGCAAGATTTCTCATGCTTTCCGCAAACAACCTGCTCAAGCCTATGGACGGCCGTGCAGTTGCAGTTCCTTCGCAGGATATGATACTCGGTTCGTACTACCTTACCATGGATAAGGCAGGCGAGCCCGGAGAAGGAAGGGCATTCCGTGACTTCAACGAGGCTATGATGGCTTATGCCAACGGTGCGCTCGGACTTCACGCTCCAATTAAGATTCGCGTTACCAAAGAAATAAACGGCGAGAAGAAGACAAAGCTTATCAACGCAACGCTCGGCAGACTTATCTTCAACGCCCCAATTCCTCAGGACCTCGGCTTTATTCGCCGGGATACGGAGGACTCGCTCTTCGAGCTTGAGATCCAGACCGTCGTTAAGAAGAAAGAGCTCGGTAAGATTATTGACTACTGTATCAAGAAGCACGGCTCTGCAGTCTGCGCTGAGATGCTTGACAGCATCAAGGAAATGGGTTATAAGTACTCCACCAGAGCTTCGTTCTCGATTTCCGTGTATGATATGACGATTCCCAACGAGAAGAAGGAATTTATCGCCGCAGCACAGAAGAAGGTCGATGCCATCAACGCGACATTCGATGAGGGACTTCTTACAGACGAGGAGCGTTACAACAACGTTATCAAGGTTTGGGAAAAGACCACGAACGAGGTTACCGACGCTCTTCAGAAGGGTTTCGATAACTACAACCCGATCAAGATAATGTCTGATTCGGGTGCCCGTGGTTCTATCGCTCAGATGAGACAGCTCGCAGGTATGCGTGGACTTATGTTTGCTACAAACGGTAAGACGATCGAGCTTCCAATTAAGTCGAACTTCCGTGAAGGTCTTAACATTCTCGAGTACTTTATGGGTGCAAAGGGATCGCGTAAGTCGCTTTCGGATACCGCTCTGCGTACTGCTGACTCGGGTTACCTTACCCGTCGTCTCGTTGACGTATCTCAGGAGGTAATCGTATATGAAGAGAAGTGTGATACTACCAAGGGTGCTTGGGTAGAACAGATCGTCGACGAAAACAACAATACGGTACTTGAAAATCTTCAGGACAGGATCGTCGGACGTTACACTATCGGCGAGGTGATCGATCCTAAGACCGGCGAGGTTATTGTCGGCGACGACGAGATGATCTCCGAGGAGCAGGCAAACGCCATCGTTGCGGCAGGTATCGACAAGGTATATATCAGAACCGCTATTCAGTGTCATGCTAAGCGCGGTATATGCGCTCATTGCTATGGTGCAGACCTTGCTTCGGGCACTCCGGTTAAGGTCGGCGAGGCTGTAGGTATTATCGCGGCTCAGTCTATCGGTGAGCCGGGTACACAGCTTACGATGCGTACATTCCACTCGGGCGGTGTCGCAGGATCGGATATCACACAGGGTCTTCCCAGAGTTGAAGAACTCTTTGAGGCAAGAACTCCCAAGAAGACTTCCGTGCTTGCAGAGATCGACGGAACCGTCGAGAGAATAGAAGCAGGCAATGTTGCCAATACCTACACTATCTACCTCAAGAACGAGGAAAGCGGTGAGGTCTTACCACATCCTGTTCCTTTCGGAAAGAGGGTTACCGTCAGCATCGGAGAAAAGGTCGGCAAGGGCGATGCTCTTACCGACGGAAGCAAGGCTCCTTCGGATATCATGAGGATCTTTGACGATCCCAATGATCCCAACAGCCGTGATTACCTCGATAAGATTTACGAGTATATCATCAAGGAAACTCAGAAGGTATACCGTTCGCAGTCCTGTAATGTAAACGATAAGCATATCGAGATCATTGCACGTCAGATGACGAGAAAGATTCGCATTTCTTCCAAGGGTGACACGGATCTCTTGGTTGATTCGCTCGTTGATATGACAGAATTCGAGGCAGAAAACGATAAGATACGCGCAAGGATCGAGGCAGGAGAGGAGCTTGCACTTGCAGAGGGTAAGCCGATCCTTCTCGGTATTACCAAGGCATCTCTCCAGACCGAGTCCTTCCTTTCTGCGGCATCCTTCCAGGAGACCACAAAGGTTCTTACCGATGCGGCTATCAAGGGTAAGGTCGACCACCTTGTCGGACTTAAGGAAAACGTTATTATCGGTAAGCTCATTCCCGCGGGTACGGGTATGCAGTGCTATCAGGACATTGACGTTGAAAAGTGCGAGACTGTAGTAGAAGAACACGTTGAGGAAGAGACTGCAGAGGAAGAGGCAACTGAGGAAGAGGTTATTGCATAATACGCAATACCTGTTTTCGAAGTAGCAATATAACAATTCAAAGGGACGGATAAATATTTCCGTCCCTTTTGAATTTGTGTATTTCTTATGAAAGTAATGAAAGTAATATGAAATATTTGTGAAAAAGTAGTATGAAGTAGTATGAAATATTTGTGAAGCAGTATGAAATATTTGTGAAAAATGCTTGACAATGATATTTGTGAGTGATATAATGAGTTTATCAAAATTTTTGGAGGAATTAAAAATGAAGTCTCTTGAAAAATTCGTGGCTCCAAAGGCACTTACAATGATACATACCCTTGTCTGCTTCGCACTCATCGTCGTTATGTTCTTTTTGAGCTTTGGAACCATATTCACTCTTAATGTCGGTGAAGGAACCAAACTCGTTGAAGACATCACCGAAATTGTTGACGGACTTGAGGAAAAGTCCGGAGAAAAAATTCCCGATATCGAGGTTCCCGAGAAAGTCAATGTTAGTTTTCCTTTCATGATCAAATCCGCAGTGGGTGGCGTTAAGGCAGTTTCGGCTATTATTGATGTTGCCAAAGATGCTGCCGATAATGCAACCAATGGAAATGTTGAAAATGATGTTGAAAAAGATCACAGCATAGCTGATGTCATCAATCAGGATGTCGTTAATCTTATCTGCTTGGTTATGGCTATTGTAAATGCGTTCCAGACAAGCTTTATCGTCGGACTTTGCTATGCGTTGATCCTTGTTACCGTATTTATGGTGCCGATCTCCTGCATATTCAACGCGATTCTTTGTGTGGTTTCGATAATCCAAAACCGTCAGGATCCCGGCCAGGCTTTCCACAGAGTTTCCAAGTCGTTCAGTGCCATAATTCAGAAGTTTCCTCTTATCCTTTTTATAAAGGTTCTTGTACCCGAAATCAATCTGGGCGGAGCTGTAATCGGCATGTTCGTTGCCATTGTAGTGGGATTGGCAGTAAGCCTTGTGGTTTCCAGACTAAAAACATACGAGAAGGGCGAGACCAAGTATCTCAATGTTCTGCAGATCTGCTCTGTTGCAAGCCTTGTTGCATTCCTTATATTCTTCTTCAATATGGCTAAGACACATATTTTGGATGCCTTCTTTAAGAATACGGGAAAATTTGTTACGGATCAGGTGGTCAGCTCGGTTGTCAATAAGACTGAGATAGACTTTCTTCCCTTGATATTGATAACCGCATTTGTAGTCATCCTTATGTTCGTTTGTAACTATCTTGTTGACATTGTTACGAGAATCTCTTGTATGTCTTCGAGCAAATCGGATACGCATATCGTTACGACGATATTGGGTATAGCACTTATAGTTATTCCGTTCGTTCTTATGAACACCGACTTTGAGCTCAAGATGACAGAGGCGGAGATGAGCGCGTTTACGACATCCTGCGTAGGTTTGGTGCTTATGCTCGTAGTTGAGATCGTTATTATGATACTGGCGAAATCGCTTTGCGCCGATGTTCCGGCAGCGAAACGCAAGGAGATCGTTACCGGCGCGTACATTCATGAGAGCCTTAAAGCTACCGAAGAAACTGCAGCCGAAGAAACTGCAACCGAAGAAACTGCAACCGAAGAAACTGCAACCGAAGAAACTGCAACCGAAGAGACTGTAGCAGAAGAGACTGCAACCGAGGAGACAGCGGCTGAAGAGGCAGACGTAGATAAAGTTGAATAAAAAATAACAAACAGATTCTATCTTAATAAAAAAGCGACTCAAACTCCGGTTTGAGTCGCTTTTTCAGTTTGCTGACAAACATATTCGCACAAACATATTGCACAAAAGTTTTCGCCC
>CAYQEY010000100.1:0-6236 GCA_964416635.1 uncultured Lachnospiraceae bacterium
GGGAGATCTTGGCGCACCTTTTGAGCTTGGCTTATTCACTCCTCGCAAATATAACGTGGGTAAAGTGCTTGATGAATGGGTATTCTGTTTTCAAAGATCAATGAATGGCTTGTTTTGCCCTTCTACTATTCGTTGCTTACTTTTTTTGAAAAAATTAACCCTCGTTTTCAAAAAAATTTTTGATTTTTTTCAAAATACGCTTTTTTCTCTTACAAACTGCGGGTGGAGATACTTTTTTCTCTGCTGCATAATCGTTATCAGACCCCTCATCTCCGCTCAGAACAAGTCTGTAAATCAGCTCATATTCATCTAAGGTAAGAGAATCCAATGCTTTTTCCAAAAGAGCAAAATCCATCTTCTGCATTACCTCAGCAACTACATCAGCATCGGGATCAGCGATAATTTCCTCACCGTTGTATTCCTCATCCTCAATAATCAGCGAGGACATTGAAACGGTTTGAAGTCCACTCTCGCGCTCCATACGCTTGAGGTAGTAGTGGCGGTTCAGTTCCTTTCTCCATTTCAGAGCCGTTTCCTTATCGCACTCCGCGACGTACCAAATATCGCTGTATTCGTGTGCGCCCAAATCTGCAAAGTATCTTCCCTTTGCTTCGGGTGTCTTGACAAACTCGTTAAACTCTGCGATTGACATCATCAGCCAATTATCTTCGCTGTTAGGCTTGTTGGGGTTCTTCTTAACTAAGTAAATAGTTTTAATCATTTTTTAATCTCCTTGAATTTTGAAATTTTGTTTTTGAACTGTTCTGTTGAAAATCAAAATTCAAGGGATTAAGGATATTTAGCTATATAGGTCTCCCACACGATCATCACCGCCTTCGCGATATAATCGTTTTGAAAACCGTTTTGAGTCCGGATAAACAAAAAAGCCTCCTCCCGCGCAAGGCAGGAGGAGGCTCAACGTGTTCGTATGAAGGCAGTAATGCAATATGTAAAAAAGCATCGCACGGAAACAAGACAGAGTTATACTCTGTAACTTGCCTTCATACGATGCTTGAGATCTGCGCCCTTTCGGACGGTCTGCCTATACGCTATAAAGTAAATATTAAATTATTTGTATCTGTGTTGATAATAGGAATCCGCATATTGGTATCTGCTACGTTGCAGTTTCTTACGCAGCCTGCGGAAATAAGCTACGTTCAAAACCATTTCGGCTTTACACTTATTGCACTTCACTCGGACGTGTCCGGTTGTGTCTGCAAAAACACCTTCGATGTAATGGGAGCAATAAGGACACTTCAGCTCTCTTTCGGGCATTGAAGTACATTCTTCAAATGATAGTATCATCTTACGATGAGCTTCTTCTGTGAGTGGTTTGTCTTGAAACTTTGGTGCTATGTTTGGTTTCATTACGCATACACCTCCGACTCAAGGATCTGCTTCATCAGCAATTCTTCAAGAGGATGATAGTCAAGCAGACCGAATTGGCGAAGCCTTATAAACAAGGGTTGGAACCTTACTCCAAGCAAATCAGCCATCTGCTTCATGATTACTCTACCCTCGGGGTCAAATACGTTCTCTCCGTATATTCTGATTGGTTCTCCTTTGTTAAAGCGTTTAAGCGCGTTTTCTACAACAAATCTCGGCAACAAAAGCGCGGCTGCAATTTTGTTTGCTCTTGATTCATTGATATTGAACGCATTGTGGAGCTGCTCTGTCGGAATATATTCGGACAAATCCATATCACGGTTAAAAGATGCAACATTGGTGTTGCAGAGCTTATTCATAAGGTAATGCCCTGCTTCGTGAGCCATATTGAACCGACAGCGCTCTCTTTGATCTGAAGCAAGATAACATTTATCAATCACCATAGTTTTTCGCGGATATAAAACCTCATTTACCTTTCCGTTTTTCATAATTTTTAGTTTTCTTGAGCCGTTTGCAATAAAAGCCGTTATGGTTTCATCGTCCTCGACAATGCTTTCAAACTCTATCTCAAGACCAAGATAATCGGTAATAAGACCCCTTATATCTATATAATCGGTAGGAGCATTGTATTTGCGAATGTAATCCAAAACCAAAGCTTCGCAAAACTCCTCGATCTCCATATTAGACATATTAAATTGGTTCATTCGTCACCTCCCATTTCTTATGCAGGCACTTCCTTCTCGACGAACCACTTGCCGTCCTCGTCATAAAGGTCTCTCTGTTTGCCTTCGATCATTACTGTATATCGGGTTCCGCAACCGCCGACTTTCAAAGAAGCGGCAGGCGTAATGTGGAGAACTCTGTCAATCTCATAGGTCGCACCATCTTCCCACACCATACTCAACGGACGGAGACTTCCATCCTTTGTGATCTTAACGATCATCGTCACATAAACTTTCTTGAATTTCATAGTATAGTATCTCCTTTACTGTGGCACTCCCGTCGGCATAATAAGTTTCGGACTATTATGCGAGGGCATTTTGGGGTTCTGAAGCAACGTGGCGTTTTTGATCGCATTGTAACCGTAACGGGAACGGATTTCCTCTACCGCCTTATCGAGAGCTTCTATTCGAGAACTTTTCTCTGCATCATAAAATAGGCTGATCTGCTCGTCATAGTCAAGCGACACAAGGTTGATCGCCCGAACTGTGATAGAACGGATCGGATGTTTCCAAGAATAATTCTTCTCAAATAGGGAGAAGGCTTCTCGCGCAATAACGGAAGGGCTTTGAGTGGATAGAGGAATCTTACATTGCCACTGTTTAGTAAACAGCTCGTTATCTCTAACCGAAATCGCAACGCCCGTTGCTTTTCTATTAAAAGTGAAAAGTCTATGCCCTATGTCCTGCGACAGCTCAAGTATAAACTTCCACACTTCCACCGAATCTTCAAGATCTTGCAACGCGGTAATACCGTGACCGCAAGACTTATCAAGTGCTTCTATGTTGCGAACGGTCACTTTGGATTCGTCAAGTCCGTTGGCAAAGCGCCATATATCAACGCCGCATTTGCCAAGTTTTCTTTCAAAGAATTCCAAGGGCCAATTCGCAACCTGCCCTATGGTTGTAATACCATAAGAAGCAAGTTTCTTTGTTGTTGCTCTGCCAATACCAAGCAGATCAGATGCGGGAAGTCCCCATATCTGTTCTTTATACGAGTCTTGAGTGATAACCGTAACTGCATCCGGCTTTTTCATATCCGAGCCGAGCTTGGCAAAGATTTTATTATACGACACTCCGACCGACACCGTAAGCCCCAACTCAAACTTGATCGCTTCTTTTATCTCATTGGCGATCTTCTCTCCACTTCCGAAAGCACGTGTGCTGCCGCTTACGTCAAGCCAACACTCGTCCATTCCAAAGGGTTCTATCTCATCAGTGTACCGACCGTAAATTGCTCTTGCCTTTTTTGAGTATTTCATATACTCGTCGTAATGCGGAGAAACAATAAGCAAGCCGGGGCATTTCTGTTTTGCTTGCCAAATGGCTTCGCCCGTGCTAACACCCTTCGCCTTTGCCTTATAGTTCTTTGCAAGGACTATGCCGTGCCGTTCTTCCACGTCACCGCATACTGCTATCGGATAGGCTTTCAGTTCGGGGTTCAGCATACATTCGACAGAAGCATAAAAGTTATTCATGTCGCTATGCAAAATCACCCGTTCCATATCTCCTCCAAATTTATTTTATAAAATTTCTCAAGAACTATTGACAAATACGCAAATAAAGTGTATAATAAACGCAAGTCAGTTGCGTATCGTGACTATATTATACACAAGTCAGTTGCGTTTGTCAAGAGGTTTTACGAAAATAAGTTGCGTATTTTGAAAAAATTTCGATATTGGAGGTTAATATGGCTTTCGCTGATATAATGAAAAAGGAAAGAGCAAAGTTGCAAATGACCCAAGCAGACTTTGCAAAATATATAGGGGTTTCTCATCGTAGTCTGCAAAATTACGAATTAGGTCTCAACCATCCAAGATCAAGAGATGCTTATCAAAAAATTGCAGATGCTCTCAATTTAGATGTAAATTACTTGCTCACCGAAAACGAGGAATTTATCTTAGGTATTGGTGCAGAATTTGGTCCGCGCGGAGCAAAAGGCGCAGAACGCGTACTTGCCGATGTCAATGCCCTTTTTGCAGGCGGTGAAATGGCAGAAGAAGATTTAGATGTATTCATGCAAGCTGTTCAAGATGCTTATTGGAAAGTAAAAAAGATCAACAAAGAGAAATATACTCCCAAGAAGTATCAAAAGAAGGATAATGACTAATACCCTCATTGTCCGTTTTATGGTACATACTGTGTGCTATACTTATACCACAGAGAAAGGGGGATATTGATGGCACAAGTCAAAGATGCTGTATCTGTTGCGAACAAGATCTTTCGCACTTATGAAAATAGACGCCCGGAAAAGATAGCCAAAGAAATGGGAATACTGATAGTCCCTGCCCCTTTTAAGACACAAAAGGGTGCTTATAAGGTAATCGAGCGTCAGCCGATCATATTTATAAACGATAGCCTTCACCCCGTTGTCCGAGAGATCGTATTCGGACACGAGCTCGGTCATCATCTATTACACAAACAAGAAGCAATACAAGCAGGTGGATTTCAAGAGTTCAATCTTTTTGATATGCGTGAGAACCGAATGGAATATGAAGCTAATCTGTTCGCCGCACAACTCATGCTCCCCGATGATGAGATAAAAGAATATATTTACCGAGGTTATGACGTTCAACAAATCGCAAGAGCTATGCGATCTGATATTAACCTTGTTGCAATCAAGGTTGCCGAACTCAACCGTCAAGGCTGCTGCTTTAGAGAGCAGGAATTTAGAAGCGATTTCTTAAAGTAATAATATAGAAAAATAAGGGTGCCGCCGAAGCGACACCCTTATTTCATATTTCTTCAGTATCTATATCTGCATCAGCATCGTCGGAATCCGAATCCGATGATATGCTACGTCTCAAATCAAACAACGCTTTCATTAAGAGTATGCCTACAATCAGATAAATGATTATCATACCAATAGAGACCACCGTTACAAGCTCGGGCAGCCATTTAGCCAAATATCCAATGATGATAACTGCGGTCAGCATAACTGTCTGCAAGGTGCGGTATCTGAGCAACTTGGCATCCAACTCATCATCAGCGGATTGATACTTGGTAGCAATCGACGCCAAGTTGGTAAGAAGCTGAAAATGGAAATAGATATTAACCACGCCTATAATTATATCTACAACTTGTAGCATACCGTCAAGATCAATAGCCGCCCAACTTGCAAGCCAAGATGCAATATGCCACATCGTCAAGATCGTCACCAATGTTCTCAACAGATTAAGCTCTCGTTCCTCATCGCATAGATAGTTGATAGCAGAGAGAAAAAGCAGATAGCCAATAAATGACGGGAGAATACTTACGGTATTGATATTAAAATCAAAATAGATAAAGAAATATCCCCACGCAGCTCTACCGATTCCCGTGTATAGTTTTTGATAATCTGTCATTCCGCTGCTCCTTTCTGCATAACCAAATTAAGTTCTGCGACCTTTTGGTTATTGATATAAAGGTCTGCGGCATATTGGCTTGGATACTTAATTTTCTTTTGCGGATCGTCACTACCGCCCCCACCATTCATAGGTATAATCGAGTTCCAACCGGGATGAAGTTCTTTGCTTGCCCATTGATAACCTGTGTGAGAGCCGCCCGAGGAATTGTTTCCAACGGGAGCTATCATATCCGTCGGGCGTTTTTCTCCTTCATACATTGGAGCTGCTGAAACTCCTATGTGAGTTATATCGTCTTTGTTTTCATCAAGTCCGATATAGGTAAATACTGTATTATGACTTCTATTAGCATTTGTAAAATCGGCATTGGGTTTAGGAGTTGTGTCATAATATGAACTTGACATAAACCACAAGTCATTTTGGTTAGTTACTGTACTATCAATCGTATGAATCGTTTGAAAAGTAATCTCCACTCTGAAGTCATGTGACTCTCCTGCATATACTATTCCCGGAAGCCCCGTACATCCCCACGCCAAACTCTGTTTCAAAGTTTCTACGTGCCTAAAATCTTCAAGCGGGATTACAACCCATCTTCCGTTTTCTTTTTCAACACGCAAATTTTGAACAGCAAGATACATCATATTTATTTCTTCGGCTTTGCCATCGGGCGGATAATTCAGTTCCACCACAAACAAGCCTTCATATGTGTTATCATCAAGATGCTGAAGATTGTATATGTAATATCCACTCTGTGAATTTGCCCACTCTTCAAGACCGGGATAATATA
>CAYQEY010000101.1:0-6165 GCA_964416635.1 uncultured Lachnospiraceae bacterium
TTCTTTATCTTTTCGTCAGATTTTTTTAACCCCAACTATTGACAAAGAGCCAAAAAATCCTCACGGAATTCCGTGAGGATTTTTGGAGCTGGTAATCAGAATCGAACTGATGACCTCGTCATTACCAATGACGTGCTCTACCGACTGAGCCATACCAGCATGCGTCTTCCGACGACTTGTATATTATAACACGCCAAATTTATTTTGTCAATACCTTTTTTGCTTTTATTTTGAAAATTTTGTCCGAAGTTAATTCCATGTGCAAATATCACCCGAAGCTATTGATATTTTTGCGTATTTATGCTATAATAGTGCAGAGGTAATATACACCAAAACGTGGTATTCCACAATTCTGAGAAAGGTCGCTGTATGAAAAGAAGTGCTCGATTTTCACTGTCTACCACACAGGTAATAATGCTGAGCTTTATAATCGTAATTTTAGCGGGAAGTGCTCTTCTCTCTTTGCCCATCAGTTCGGCGAGCGGCAAAGCAGTTCCCTATATTGACGCACTGTTCACCGCAACAAGCGCCACCTGCGTTACCGGTCTTATGACACTGCCCGTCATCTCGACCTGGAGCATTTTCGGTCAGATCGTCATATTGATCCTAATTCAGGTCGGCGGTCTTGGTGTCATCACCGTCATGTCAGGCGTGATGCTGGTACTGCACCGCAAAATGGGCCTTGGCGATCGAATGCTGGTACAGGATGCATTCAATCTCAATTCCATGTCGGGACTGACCGTGTTTATACGCAAGGTCATAATAGGAACCTTGGCTATTGAAAGCGCCGGTGCTCTGTTGTATATGCCGGTGTTCGTTCGCGATTTCGGCGCGCGCGGTATATGGATCTCGGTATTCAATTCTATATCGGCGTTTTGCAACGCCGGCATTGATATTGTTTCCGAAAACAGTCTGTGCGACTATGCCACAAACCCTCTTATTAACACCGTTACCTGCCTGCTTATCATTCTCGGAGGTATCGGATACATTGTTTGGTGGGATGTCCTGCGTGTTATGCAGGTCAAAAAGATAAACTCTCGTCAACGCTTTAACCGCTTGACTCTCCACAGCAAGCTTGCAATAGTCGTAACGCTGATTTTGATCTTTTCGGGCGGAGTACTGTTCTTGCTGTTTGAATACAACAACCCTGATACGATCGGCTCTTATTCGCTGTTTGACAAGATACAAGTTTCGCTGTTTCAATCTGTTACCACTCGTACGGCGGGATTCTCTACGATTCCTCAGCAAAATCTGACAGACGCCTCTGCCGTCACCTCACTTTTACTTATGTTCATCGGTGGCTCTCCCGTCGGTACTGCAGGCGGTGTAAAGACGGTTACCATAGCAGTGCTGGTAGCCTCTACCATCGCAACTTTGAAAAGCAAAGAGCGATCTTCTATGTTCGGAAGATCATTAACTGCCCAAGCACTCCACAAAGCAGTTGCCGTAACGCTCATAGGATTCGCCATCGTCTTTGTTGCCACGTTGATGCTGATGGCAACGACCGATACTCCCGCCTTGGATATCTTATATGAAACGGTCAGCGCAGGTGCGACAGTCGGACTGTCGCGCGATCTTACTCCCTATTTAAATACGGCAGGCAAGCTGATCATTACGGTGTCTATGTATCTCGGACGAGTTGGTCCCATCTCGTTACTGATTGCATTTAATACAAAGAAAGTCAGTCACAGTATAATCAAAAATCCCACAGAGGACATCAGCGTGGGTTGATCGGAAAGGAGCAAAAATATGAGTATTCATCAAACATATGCGGTATTCGGACTCGGAAGATACGGCGTGTCGGTAGCAAAGGAATTAAGTGCTAATGGTGCTGAAGTACTGGCGGTTGACGTCAGCGAGGCTGTCGTCAGCTCCGCGAGCGCAGAGCTTCCCTTCTGCAAATGCGCTGACGTTACAGACCCCGAGGTCATTCGTCAGCTTGGAATTTCCAATATGGACGTAGTGATTATTGCCATGGCGGGAAATCTCGAAGCAGCCGTAATGGCGACAGCTCTGTGCAAGGAAGCGGGGGTTGGCAAGGTCATTGTCAAATGTGCAAGCGAAATGCACCGTAAGATCCTTCGCCGTGTAGGTGCGGATCAAGCAGTAATTCCCGAAAGCGAGTCGGGCATACGTCTTGCAAAAAATTTGCTCAGCTCCGGATTTGTGGATATGATCGAGCTGTCGCGCGACGTTTCCATGGTGGAGCTCGACGTCAGACCCGAATGGGTTGGCAAAAACCTCAAGGAGCTTAATCTGAGAAAAAAATATGATATCAATATAGTTGCTATCCTGCACAACAAAGAGGTCAATGCGAGCATAGATCCCGAACAACCGTTGGATGCAAGTATGCGCCTGATAGTCATTGCAAACACGGCAAAGCTGGCAAAGCTCAAGAAATAAATATAAGCGGCAATAGCTTAATAAACACAAAGAGTATCGTTGTCATAATCATGACAAATACACACGGCAATACAAAAAGCGTTTTGATGATCAAAAGATTGTCAAAACGCTTTTTTGTCGGTCAAAATGAAAAGCTTTCTCGTTAGCGATGAGCTGTCCGAGAAAGCTTACTCAGAAAAACGCTGTGTATGAAATTCAAATTGAATAAACCGGTCTTTATGCCATAAAACTTCTTAATAGCAAGTTCCTTTGCGCCATCAGATGTCTTCAATGCGAGCCTTGAAAACTTGACACGTAGCAAAGCGGAGTTTTTAAATAAAGGTTGCAAAAATCCGATAGACAAACTAATTGACGCTAACTGTCAATCCTTCCACACAAAATGGTAATTGATAGATTCCCCGCCGTCAATAAGAATATTCTGGCCTGTGCAGAAGGTATTCGTTACTGTCAAGAAGTAAGCCCACTGTGCTATCTCCTCGGGTGTTGCCCATTTTTTCAACGGAGTTTCCGCCATTATCCTATCCCAAAGCTTTGAATCGTTTATAACACATTCGTTCAACGGAGTAAGCACTCCGCCTGCATCAAGACTATTGCAGGTGGCGCCGAAAGCCGCCACGCGCATTGCAACGTTTTTGGTGTATGAAAGGACTCCGCCCTTGCTTGCACAGTACTCCGGGAATTCCGAGCCTGTATGAGCGCTTGCCGAGCCGATATTGAGAATTGATCTGATATTTTTTTGAACGCCGTACTTTTCGGTAATATGTATCAGCGCCTTCAAATTTATGTCAATATCGTCCTCGTTTTGAGTACCCGCATTATTTATAAGAATATTAACGTCATCCACATCGGGCAGAGCGTCATAATTTCTGATATCCTGCATATAGTGCGTATATTCAGCGTGCGTGATGCTTGATCCTTTCCTGTCGATTCCTATGACGCTGTGACCGTTACTCAAAAACAGCTCTGCGATAGCCTTTCCGATTCCCTGCGATGTCCCCGTTATCAATATCTTCATTTCAAATTTTCTCTTTCAATATAATCCCGATATTCCTTGCCGATCGAGTTTTTCTTCCATCTTGCTACGATCCTGTAGCCGATCGGCGAAAAGATCACTTCCATGAGCAGTTCAGCCACAGCGCCTGTAAGCGCGCACATGATGCATTGAAGCACAGTCCAATGGAATCCATCCCAAAAGATAGGAGCAAAGCCTACGAAAACGATCAGTGAAAAGATGAAATTATCAAAAAACTGACCGATAAAGGTCGAAACATATGTACGCATCGCATATGCAAGCCTGCCGTCCGGATTCTTTTTAAATGCGCTTCCTATCAAAAAATTCAGCATATTGTTTATAACCGCCGAAGAAAGAAAAGCTATGGTACTTCCGAGCAGTATAAACCATGTACCCCCGAATATCCCATCAAAAACGCTGTAATCACCTGCATTTGACGGAATGATGCTCACGATAAAAAATATCAGGCAAGTCAGTAGATTGATGGCGGCGGCAAGCAATGAAATTCTGTTTGACGCGGCAGGTCCGAAATGTTTTGTTATAATATCCATGCACATAAACGACAGCCATGAGATAAGAATACCGCCGTCAAGTGCTATCCAATCAAGCTGCAGAAGCGTTTTGTTAGCAAGCAAATTCATGCAAATAACGCTTACCGCAAAGAGCGCTACAACCGTTGCGGGTATGCTTCTCAAAAGAATTGAGCTCTGCTCCCTTTCCTTCCGTAACCACTCCTTTATTTTTATTTTTAACATAACCTGACTCCTTTATTGTCTTTTAAAATAATATCCTGTGGAATTATATCACAAAATCATATGTATGTCAAGAGACAAATCGGATCTATATCAGGTTTACAAATCGGATCTGTATCAGATTACTGCTATACGAATATCACGCAGCGATAAGAGCGTATAAAATGATTCCTATGCAAAGGAGCAGGCATCCGGCAACTGCTGCCATAGTATAACCCGAGCAATTGCAATCCTCTTTTACTATGTTCGTATTTTCTTCCGTTATCTGTCTGAAATCTCGTGTCATTTTTATTCTCCTCAGTATGCAGATTCTTCTGCTTTTTCTGAACTCATTATATCACATTTATTGTACAATAAAACGGACAATAATAATATTTTTTCGATTATAATTTCTTTTTTGAAAATATTTTTATGAATTTTGATAGAAATTATATATTTTTTATTCCTTTTTAGGAATTTCAGAATTTGTACCGATTTATTCGATCATTTTATGTTTTCACTTTGAAGATAATATGTTTTTTATGAAAATTATGTGTTTTCTATTTACAATTCCACCAATTTATGCTATAATGAAACCGGGGAAAATATCTACCCCAATATTACAACTCAAGGAGGAAAAACTATGAAGGTCAATATCATTGGCAGACAAATGAACGTGTGGGACGATATGAAAAAAATTATCGAAGATAAGCTCAAAAAATTCGATAAATATTTTTCAGATGAATGTACTGCTACAGCAACTCTCAGCTGTAAGCACAACCAGAAATGCCTTGAAATTACCATAGTCTCCTCCGGCACTATTTTCCGGAGCGAGGTTGAGGATGAAACCTTCCGCAACGCGCTTGACAGAGCGGTATATCTGATAGAACGTCAGATTCGCAAAAACAAGACCCGCCTTGAACGCAGACTCAAAAGCGGAGCTTTTGAGAGCGGCATCATAGAAACGGGTGAGGATTTTGAAGAAGAGACCGAGTTCAATATCAGACGTAAAAGCTTCTCCATCAAGCCAATGTCGGTAGAAGAAGCCATCATGCAGATGAATCTTCTCGGGCATGAATTTTTCGTGTTCAGAGATGCACAGAGCGAGGAGATCTGCGTAGTATATAAGAGACACGGAAACACTTACGGACTTATTGAGGACAAGCCTGAATAAAATATTTAAACATAATGACGGCGGCTGCTTCGGCAGCCGCTTTATCTGTGAATCTCGGTACTTGACAGGCAGAATATTTTGCTGTATAATATTACATGATCTGAACATAATGAATGGAGAGAAAAATGAAGATACTTATCGTATATGCAACGCGCAACGGCGTTTCAAAAAGAGCTGCCGAAATGCTTGCACAAAAGCTGCAAAATTTTTCCGACGTAGATTTATATGACATAAACAGTCTGCCACCCTCTCCGGACGGGTATGACGTCGCAGTCGTAGGCGGCTCGATAAGAATGACACGCCTTGACAAAAAATTAAAAAAGTATATCAAGGAAAATGCGAATACCCTCTCAAATATGAACAGTGCGGCGTTTATTTGTTGTGGTCTGACAAACGACTTTAATGATTACGTTACAACGGAGATCCCGAAAAGCATAAAATTCTCGCTCGGCATTGAATGTTTTGGCGGAGAACTGAAGCCCGATAAACTTCGCGGCATGGACAAAATTGTGGCATATATTATGCGGCAGAGTATTCTGACCCAAGATCCCGACAAATCGGCGCGCGATATGATTGAACTACCCGAGATATTTCCCGATACGATATACGCGCTTTCGGAGCGCATTCACAGGCTGAAAACAATTTAGTCATTTTGCACAAAAATTCCTTTTGAAAATCTATCTTTATTTGGAATTAAGAAGTAAAACTTTTTCTTGACAAAATTCCGTTTATGTGATATCATATATGGGTAGGTGAAAAAAGGAGTATGACCCACTAGCTCAGACGGTAGAGCACTTGACTTTTAATCAAGGGGTCCGGAGTTCGAGTCTCCGGTGGGTCACCAA
>CAYQEY010000102.1:0-6141 GCA_964416635.1 uncultured Lachnospiraceae bacterium
TGAGCTTGAGGGTATCGGCTCGGAAGAGCTTTCGGTTCACCTGTCGGATGAGGGAATATGCACTCGAGGCGGATTTCATTGTTGCGCGCTCGGACACAAAACGCTCGGAACCGATAAAAACGGTGCGCTCAGGGCAAGCTTCGGAGTATATAACAGCTCGCGAGATGTTGAAAGATTGGCTGAAGCGGTTTGGAAAATAAGTAAAAGATGACATAAGGGCGGGTGAAATATGCCTGCCCTTTTGTAGTTATTACACAAAAAAATGGGCGATTTTCGTAGAAACTCACAAAAATATTGTGTTTACAAAAATCAGATTTTGTGGTATAATGATTTTACTACAGGAAAGGAGATATTTTTATGAAAAAAATAATATCAATTTTGTTGATGATTACAATGATGCTTGCTTCATTGCTTGCCGTAATACCGGCGGCAGCAGAGGGCACCGAGGTGATAAATTTACTTCCCGACGGTGCCTACGACGCGATAAAGCGAGAATTTGAGGAGGACGGCGCTTCGACAGCCAATTATGTTCCGAGTGTTACTCCTTTTGCGTTTACCAACTCCGCTGTAAACAAGAGAATAGCGGGTTCTAAGTTGCTTTCCATAAAGATCCCCGTAAAGAAAACGCTTACTGCCGATGAAAACGGTGACTTTATATTCACTCTTACCATCGTGAAGTCTAACGGATTGACGGGCTCCGATCCCGTTGATACTAAATCCATCAAGATAAATGCCGAAACCTATGGACTTACTGAGAACACCGAGAATATACATAAGTTCATCGAGGTCGACCTGTCATCATACGATATCAGAGTAGCCGAGGATGAGGTGCTCGCTTTTGCAGGCGCTGACGATACTCTGCTTCCCGGTTGGGCACAGGGTTCTTCTTCTGATGTTCAGAAGAAGATCAACGAACTTTGCCCGGATTTTGTTGGCTTTGCCGCAAATGTAGGAAAATCGGGCTACAAAGTAAATAACAACTCTTGCATCTTCTTTGATCTTGCCCTTGAGAAGAACGTAGGCTGGGATGAAGAAGAAGAAAGCGATTCCCTTACCGATGAGGATTTCGAGTTTTTCGAAACACGCCGCTTTATGCCCGAGGATGTTTATGCAGGCATAAAGGAACTTTACGAGAAGGACGGTGCCGGTACTAAGGATTGGTATCCGCCGGTTGCCCCCTTTGCTCAATCAAATCCGCTGTTTCAGGATAGATTTGAAGGTACGCGTCTGCGCAGTATCAGTCTTCCGGTAAACAAGACAGGTAATAAAGACTCTGACGGAAACTTTGTATTCACCATCTCTACGTTTGACCGAAATAAATTGTCAAATTCTTCTCCGATAAAATCTTGGAAGATAAAGATAAATGCCGAGCAGTACGGCCTTACCGAAAATACGGCGGGGATATACAGATTTATCGAGAACATCGACCTTACTTCCTACAATATCATAGTCGGATACGACGAGGTACTTGCCTTCTCCAAAAACGGTGATACCTTCATCCCCGGGTACGGCGGAAATGCTGTAGCTTATTTCCAGACCCATTTCCCCGAAATGATGGGATTCGGCGCATATGCAGGTACTCCGTCATTTCCCGATGAAACATATCCGAACGGCGTGATCTTCTTCGATATCACCTACGATGTACCCGCTACCGAGTCATACGTAGAGCTAAAGGCTATTCTTGACGAGACCGCGGACTACGCAGAGGAAGACTTTGCCTCGGGCTGGAAGGCATTTGCGGATGCGCGTGATGCGGCTGTTGCTGCAATTGAAGATGGTGGAGCTTACAACTTTTACGAAGATGAGTTGGCAGCGCTTGTAGCTGCCAGGGCAACACTCGCCCCATTGGCAAATCGTGATAAGACCGCGCTCGCAGCCGCAATAGAGAGTGCCGCAGCGTATGCGGGCAAGGACGACCTGTACACCGAAGCTACATGGAATGCGTTTGCGGAAGCTCTTGAAAATGCAAAAGCTGTCAACGATGATGAAAACGCGAAGCAGAGCGAGATAAACAAAGCTACCGAGGATCTTACCGCGGCTATAGCGGCTCTCGATGAAAAGGGAGACGTTTCGACGCTTCAGGCAAAGATCGATGAAGCAACCTCAAAATACGTAAGAGAGGTATATACCGCAGTCAGCTACAAAGTGCTCAACGACGCGATCAGAAATGCGGAAGAGGTCGTTGCGCTCGGAAGCGTGGGTAAGTCGGTAATCGACGCGGCAGCAAAGGCTATCGACGACGCGATCACAGGACTTAAAAAGGTAGCGGATTTCACAGCCATGAATGAGCTCGTTGCAAAGTATGAGAACGCTACCGAAGCAGACTATCATCCCGACAGCCTTGTGGCATTGACCAAGGCAATCGAGGCGATCAAGGATGCAAGCAAGCCCGCAAAGGCTATGAATGTTTCCGAAGAGCAGGGCGCGGCACTTCTCAAGGCTCTTGAGGACGCTATTGCAGGACTTAAGGAATACGCTGACTACACCGCTATTGATGCCAAGCTCGCAGAGATCGAGGCACTTGTTGAGTCCGAATATACTCCCGAATCCTGGAAGGCAATTACCGATGCCAAGGCGGCAATCAATGCGCTCAAGAACGACAGAAATTCCATCAACGACGACGCGGTAGCGGCTTTGGAGGCACTTAATGCCGCAGTCGACGGATTGGTCAAGGTTTCCGATGTCAACAACACCGATGCCCCTGCAGATACAGACAAAACAGACGACACTTCCAAAAAAGGTTGCGGCTCTGTTGTCGGAGTAGGAGCTGTTGCACTTGTTGCTGTTATGACTCTCGGATGCGCTGTAGTCTTTAAGAAGAAAGACTGATAAACAGATCTGACTAAAATTAAACCACCGACCCTGCCTTCAAATAGCGGCAGGGTCGATTTTGAATTGAGAACATTCGAAGCTTATGTTTTCCTTTGCTTCCTCATACGAAATATGTTGACAAAATAATATAATTGTGTTAGAATTTTTCTTGTAAAGATTAAATTTTTTACTTTACACGGCGTAAAGGCATAACGCCCTTTTATTCGGAAGGGCGACAAAGTTTTTGAGATAAGGAAAGAGGTCATGGACAAGAATAAATACGATATCAGCGTTTTTTATTTTCCAAATTATCATAAGGGAGATAAACACAACGAGCTGTGGCACGGCGAAGGCTGGACCGAGTGGGAACTGATGAAACATGCATCACCGCGATTTGAAGGGCACGATATGCCGAAGATACCGCTTTGGGGATATGAAGATGAATCCGATATAGCGGTTATGGAAAAGAAAATAAAAACGGCGGCGGAATACGGCATAACGAATATGCTTTTCGACTGGTACTGGTATGCCGACGGTCCGTTTTTGAATAAACCGCTTGACGAAGCGTTCCTGAAATGCAAAAACGTTAACGATATTAAATTTTCGATAATGTGGGCAAACCACGATTGGGACGACATTCACCCCTTATCGAGAGCTTATCTCGACCGCCCCAAGCATGAACTTCCGTGGAAGATCTCCGAGGAATGTTTTTTTGACGCCATAGACTATGTAATAGAAAACTATTTCAAAAGGAGTAACTATTACAGAATAGAAGGAAAACTGTTTTTCTCTGTTTATGAAACCTATAAATTAATAGACAACTTCGGCAGTTATGAAAAATGCGCCGAGATCATAAAAGAGATACGCCGCCGCGTCAGAGCGGCAGGGCTCGGAGAGTTGCATCTGAACGCAGTAGTGTGGGGAACAAAAATTCTGATGAGTGAGAATGATAGCTCGGTAGGCGGTAAAATGCTTCAAGATATCGGTTTCGATTCGGTTACGAGTTACGTTTGGATTCACGAACATGCGATCGACCGTTTTCCGACCATGGATTATGCAAAGTTCAGGGAGATATGCGAGAAAGATTTTGTGCGGCTGAGCGAAGAGTATAAGGGCATACCTTACTATCCGAACGTTACTTGCGGTTGGGATTCCAGCCCGAGAACAGTGCAGACCGACAAATACGAAGACCTGGGTTATCCGTTCTCCAGAATCTTGGCAAACAACACGCCGGAAGAGTTTGAAAAAGCATTGAGAAGCGTAAAAAGAATGTTGGACGGTAGCGATTTAAAGACTAAGATGTTCACAATAAACGCATGGAATGAGTGGACGGAAGGCAGTTATCTCGAACCCGATACCCGTGACGGATACGGAAAATTAGAAGCTATAAAAAGAGTATTTGTCGACGAGGCATAAAGATAAACAGAACCGACATTGTCGCCGAATGGCGGCAATGTCGGTTCTGAATTGCAAACATTTTATTCAATTATGTTTGAGGTTATCATATCTACGCCCATATCGCGAAGAGCTTGCGCCATCTCGAGAGTATCTATCGTCCACGCATTGACGACCCTGCCGTTTGCGTGCATCGTATCGATAAACTCATTCGTAAGAGCAGGACCGTAAATATCGGCATCCATATCGTTGTCAAGAATCCACCTGACGTTTTCCTCGCTCAGATTTCCCGTAAGGAACTGTGCTTTCGCGGTGGGGCGTGCGGCGCGCAGATAGAGAAGATTGTTTTTGCTGAAGGATATAAAAGTAGTGTTCTCAAACATACCCATCGCATCAACGGCAGCCGCGATGCCGCGAACGTGTTCCTCAGGCATATCTCGCTTCAGCTCAAGGATCGCTTCCTTGCCGTATTTTTTGCAGATCGACAGATATTCTTCAAGCGTAGGAAGAAAGATGTCGGCTCTTTGAGTAATTCCGTCTCTGTCGGTAAAGCGAACGGCACGAAGGTCATCGAAATTACTTGTCTCAACACCCATATCAAGACCTGCCACGCGCTTCAGGTCGTCGTCGTGGATAATGATGTATTTGCCGTCGAGCGTTACGTGAACGTCGGTTTCAATGCCGTAATAGCTCTTTACACCCGCCGCAACGAAGGCGGGGCAGGTGTTCTCGCGTTCAAGACCCGAAACCCCGCGGTGGGCTATCATTTTTATGTTTTTCTTGTTTTCGAATTTTATCGTATTCACAAATAAGACCACCTTTCTTTTTTTTAATTATAGCACAAAGTACAGTTGCTGTCAACAGAGCTTTGAAGACATTTTTGACGAAGGCTGTCAATTCAACAAAATAGGATAGTCATACGAAAAAGTATTGACAAAAGAATAAAAATGTGTTAAAATACTCCTTGTGCAGATCAAATATCTTTATTTTGCCGGTGTGGCGGAATTGGCAGACGCCCGGGACTTAAAATCCCGTGATACGAGAGTATCGTACCGGTTCGACCCCGGTTACCGGCACCAGAAAAAAGACTTGTTCGAAAGAACGGGTCTTTTTCAATTAAAAAGATATTAGAGGGGAGAGATCCGACTTCATCGGGTAAAAGGACGAGCTTGATTTCGGCACGGCTTCTTCTTTAATATGGAACTCGGTCGGCGATATAGGCGCGGTGCGCTAAACCGCGGATTTTTTTGAGAAAGATGGAATATTACGAAGAAAATTGGTATATAATTAGATAAGACTTAAAAGAAATTAAAGATAAATACAAAAAATCGTGAAAAAAATGAAAAAGGGGTTGACAAAGAGAACGGTTCGTGGTATAATGAAAACCGCAGTCAGCAGAAATACAATATCGCGGAGTAGAGCAGCTTGGTAGCTCGTCGGGCTCATAACCCGGAGGTCGTGAGGTTCAAATCCCACCTCCGCAACCAAAAAGAAAGCAACTCACAAGGGTTGCTTTTTTTTTGCTTTCGAAAACGAGTTCTGTGCGTCGCGACCTCCGGAGGAGGGAGTGGGCTTTGCGCCCGAGCGCCGCCGGTGGCGGGAGAAGCGAGGAGCGGAAAGGGAGGAGGACAGGAGCATCGGAACGCGCCGTGAAAACGCGTCCGAGGCTACTGATTTGACGAGTGGGCCTTTCAATTCCCACCCCGCAACCAAATAAGAAACAGTAGATTGATACAATCGTATCGACCTGCTGTTTTCCTTTTATCGTTAAAAATTAGCCGAAAGTCCTTGCAAATCAAGGGCTTTTTTGCTTTTGTGGTGCATTTCGGTTTGTACGGTGCCTATATCTTGTGCCTCGTATGCCCTAAAATGCAGAAAAGCAGGTTCTATAATAAATGTTGGGGTGAAACCAACAGATATAGCAAATAAAATGTA
>CAYQEY010000103.1:0-6046 GCA_964416635.1 uncultured Lachnospiraceae bacterium
TACATTTTATTTGCTATATCTGTTGGTTTCACCCCAACATTTATTATAGAACCTGAATTTTATTCGGCATACATCTCTCCATAATAACCTTTGAACTGCCGTTTATATGTTTTAAAGCAGAAAGTCGAATACTATCATCAAGCAAAAACCACCGAGAAGTGCATATGTAGCACCTCGCTCACTACCGTGTGCATGAGTTTCGGGTATCATTTCGTCGCTGATAACGTAAAGCATCGTTCCGCCCGCAAAAGCAAGCGCGAAGGGCAATACCGCCGTCGAAATGCTGGCGGCAAAATATCCTATCAACGTGCCCAAGACCTCGACCATACCGGTCATGAGCGCTATAAAAAATGTTCGTCCGCGGCTCATTCCCGACGCGATCATCGGCGCGATTATAACCATTCCCTCGGGAATGTTCTGAAGCGCTATTCCGCCCGCTATCGTTATCGCGTGTCCGATATTCTCGGTGCCGAAGCTGACTCCTGCGGCAATTCCCTCGGGAAGATTATGTATTCCGATCGCAATAACGAACAGCAGGACCTTATCGAGCCTTGCACCTCTGTCGGGGTGTGATTCGATATCCACACCTGTCATTTTATGCAGGTGCGGCACTATCTTATCGATCAAATTAAGGCAAAGCGCACCGCAAAAAATACCCACTATGGTCGTAAGCACCGCCCAGTCTCCGCCTTTTTCAAGAGAAGGCATTATGAGTCCGATCACAGCCGCCGCAAGCATAACTCCGGCGGCAAAAGACATCAGTATGTCACTGACCCTGTGAGAAGGTTTTTTAAAGATGAAGCCAAGCAGCGCTCCGATAACCGTAGCACCTCCGACACCGAGAGCTGTAAGCAGAACAATTGTCATATGTTTAGATTCCTTTTTATTCTCCAAAATTCCACAGAAAATGATAACATTTTTTGCCCGTATTGTCAATAGGAAATATTAAAAATCATACCAATCCGGGCACTTATTGTTCACTCAAAGTTTACATTGAGTTGTATTTTAAGAAATCTTTATGTATTATAATTGAAAAGATATTTAAAGAGAGGAGTTTTTTATGATAAAGATATTGGCAAAAAGTATTCGTGAATACAAAATAAGCTCCATCCTCACTCCCATAGTAATCGCCTGCGAGGTTGCCGTCGAATGTACGATTCCTTTCGTTACGGCACAGCTCGTGCGCAGGATACAGGACGGCTGCGAGATGGATGAGATAACAAAATACGGGCTTATTTTGGTGGGACTTGCTTTTTTATCTCTCATTTGCGGTGCGCTTGCAGGTCATTTTGCAGCTACAGCCGCCTGCGGCTTTGCGAAAAATCTGCGGCACGACCTCTACTATTCTATCCAACAGTTTTCTTTTTCGAATATTGACAAATTCTCGACCCCGGGTCTTGTGACACGGTTGACCACAGACATCTCGTATGTACAGATGGCGTTTATGATGATAATACGCACAGCGGTCCGCTGTCCGTTGATGCTGATATTCGCGCTTGTAATGTCGATCTCGGTCAGCCCGCGTATGTCGGTTGCCTTCGCCATCATTATTCCCGTGCTCGCAATCGGACTTTTTCTGATAATCAAAAATGCTCACCCGATATTCAAAACGGTATTCAAAAAGTACGACGCTCTTAATGCCTCGGTTCAGGAAAACGTATCGGGAATGAGAGTTGTAAAATCATATGTTCGTGAAGACTACGAGCGCAAAAAATTCAATGTCGCCTCGGATGACGTGGCACAGGGCTTTACCAAGGCTGAAAAGCTGCTCGCCCTCAGCAATCCTCTCATGCAGATATGCTTCAACGCGCTTATGCTCATGCTCTGCTTCTTCGGCTCGCGCCTGATCATCAGCACCGGCGGTGAAGCGCTTGATGTTGCCGGCTTTTCGGCACTCCTCACATACGGCGCGCAGATACTCATGAGCCTTATGATGGTCTCCATGATCATCGTTATGCTTGCCATGTCCATTGAATCGGCAAACCGTATCGCAGAAGTACTGCGCGAGAAAAGCGAGATAGTAAATCCAGAATGTCCCATCACCAACGTTCCCGACGGAAGCATTCTTTTTGACAAGGTAAGCTTCTCTTATAAGGCTACATCCGACAAAAAAGCGCTCTCGGACATAAACCTGTTTATCGCCTCGGGTGAGACCGTAGGTATCATCGGCAGCACCGGAAGCGGAAAGACCTCGCTGATACAGCTCATATCGCGCCTTTACGACGTAACCGAAGGAAGCGTCAAGGTCGGCGGTATAGACGTCCGCGACTACGATGTTGAGGTCCTTCGAGATCAGGTCTCGGTCGTTCTTCAGAAAAATCTGCTCTTCACCGGAACCATAAAGGATAATCTGCGCTGGGGCGACCCTAACGCCACCGATGAGGAAATGGAGCGTATTTGCAAGCTCGCTCAGGCTGACGAATTTATCAAGACCTTCCCCGACGGCTACGACACTCACATAACGCAGGGCGGAACCAATGTCTCGGGCGGTCAGAAGCAGAGACTTTGCATAGCGCGAGCTCTGCTCAAAAAGCCCAAGATACTCATTCTCGACGACTCGACCAGCGCGGTGGACACCAAGACCGACGCGCTCATCCGCAAAGCCTTTGCCGAGGAGATACCCGATACCACGAAAATAATCATCGCTCAACGTGTTGCCTCGGTAGAGCACGCAGATAAAATAGTCGTCCTTGACGGCGGCAGGATAGAGAGTATCGGCAAGCACGAGGAGCTTATTCACACAAGCCCCATTTACAAGGAAATATACGAATCTCAGATAAAGGGGGACAGTAACAATGGCGAACAGTAAGCAAAACGCACAAATGCCGAAGAGGCCCCCAGTCAAAAAAGGTACTCTGCCCAGAATACTCAAGATACTCTTCAAGGAATACAGGCCTCAGATGATACTCGTTTCGGTCTGCATCGTTCTCGTTGCCATGGCGTCTACCATAGCCAGCCTGTTCATGAATCAGTTTATCATCTATATAGGCGAAGGGCTTGAAGCCGGATATGATGCCGTCAGTGCAAAGATAATCACCGCCGTGCTCCTTATGCTCAGCATATATGCCGTCGGTTGGGTCGCCTCCTTCGTGTACACGCGCATAATGGCGATAGTTACGCAGAGCTTTATGAACAGTATGCGCAAGAAGATGTTCGACAAGATGCAGTCCTTCCCTCTGCGCTACTTTGATACCATGGCTCACGGAGATATCATGTCTCACTACACCAACGACATCGACGCGATCCGCGAGCTGATCTCATCAACTCTCCCCCACCTGATACAGTCCTCGCTCATAGTCATTTTCCTCGTCTTCAATATGCTTTATCTCAGCGTATGGATGGCACTCGTCGTCGGCGTGGCGGCGATCGCTATGGTAACCGTCGCCAAAAAGGTCGGCGGAAAGAGTGCAAGGAGCTTTGTCGCCATGCAAAAGTCCATCGCGACGACCGAAGGCTTCGTCGAGGAGATGATGAACGGTCAAAAAGTAGTCAAGGTGTTCTGCCACGAGGAGCAAAGCGTTGAGGACTTTGACAAGGTCAACAACGAGCTCTGCAAGAATGCCACCGCCGCAAACCGCTTTGCAAATATTCTTATGCCTATTATGGGCAATATCGGAAATATCCTCTATGTTATCGTTGCTTTCGTCGGCGGTCTGCTGATAGTTACGGGTGCGAAGAACGTCTCGCTGCAGATACTCCTCTTCGGAATCCTCGGAAAACCCATGTCGGCGCTCGTCAATATAAGCGTCGTCGTTCCCTTCCTCAACGCTTCAAAGCAGTTTACGAACAACGTAAGTCAGGCGTCCCAGCAGATAAATTCGATAGTTATGGCTATCGCCGGTGCGGGACGAGTCTTTGAACTTATGGACACGGAGCCGGAGACAGACAACGGCTACGTTATGCTCGTCAACGCAAAAGAGATCGACGGCGAGATCGTTGAGACCGAGGAGCGCACCGGAACATGGGCATGGAAGCACCCGCACGGCGACGGTACCGTGACCTACACAAAGCTGTGCGGCGACGTAAGCATAGAGCATATGGATTTCGGATACGTTCCCGAAAAGCTCGTCCTCAAAGACATCACACTTTACGCAAAGCCGGGTCAGAAGGTCGCATTCGTCGGCGCAACGGGTGCCGGTAAGACCACGATCACCAATCTCATTAACCGCTTCTACGATATTGACGACGGCAAGATACGCTATGACGGCATCAATATCAACAAAATAAAAAAAGCAGACCTTCGCCGCTCTCTCGGCATAGTCCTGCAGGATACAAATTTGTTTACCGGCACGGTAATGGACAATATTCGCTACGGCAAGCTTGACGCTACCGACGATGAATGTATCGCAGCCGCAAAGCTCGCAAACGCACATGATTTTATTACCCGTCTGCCCGAAGGCTATAACACCATGCTTACCGCCAACGGCGCAAATCTCTCGCAGGGTCAGCGCCAGCTTATCTCAATAGCACGCGCCGCCGTAGCCGATCCGCCCGTAATGATACTCGATGAGGCTACTTCCTCGATCGATACCCGTACTGAAGCAATAGTTCAGCGAGGTATGGACGCACTTATGCACGGCAGGACCGTCTTCGTTATAGCTCACCGACTCTCGACCGTCCGTAACTCCGACGTTATCATGGTGCTTGACCACGGCAGCATCATCGAACGCGGCAGTCATGATGATCTCATCGCTCAGCACGGTAAATACTACCAGCTCTACACCGGCGCTTTCGAGCTTGAGTGAGCAACTGCCCTCCCTTCAAGCTTTTTGAAAAAAGCTTGACCAAAAACTTTTTTACACGGTTTTTACTCACTTTTTAATATATCAAAAAATAGTTCTCGGAACGTGTGGTCCGAGAACTATTTACATTATACGGGGTCACTCAAAGTTTATCCTTCATAAAAGTAATTTGACGTTGACAAATAACGTCTTCACAGAAGCTTCATGCTTTGCGGTTCAGTTCCTTCATCAGATCGAACACGAGACGCTTTGCATCCTCGTTCAGTGCCGCATAGACCTCGGAAAATGCCTGTTCATCGATACTTTCCGTTTTTTTGCCGTCATCCTCCGAGAAAAAATCCGCCATGGTAATGCCGAAGGCGCGGCAGATCAACTCCAAGGTAGCTATGGAGGGCTGTGTCTCGCGGTTGAACATATTCGTTAAAGTTGACTGCGGTATGTCGGCCTCCACCGCCAAGCGATATAGCGACCAGCCTCGCTCCAACCGCAACCGATTGATCCGTTTCAGTACATCCATCGAAACCTCCCATATGGCTCATATTTCATTCTATATTATACTATAAAAAAAACAAAATTTTATCTTCCAAATGAGTTGACTTTATAATACATATGTGATATAATAGGAGTACGGGCATATTCCTGTCCGATCAACAAAAAGATAACTAAAGGAGAAAGAATTTTCATGAAAAGATCAATTTGGGCTGTCATCATGTTGGCACTGTGTTGTGTGCTCGCGCTCTCGGGGTGCGGCAATGGTAGTAAAGGCTTGAAATACACGCTGAATCCTGACTCTGAAAGCTACTCCGTTTCGGGTATCGGCACCTGTAAAGATCAGGATGTGGTGATCCCGCCTACATACAAGGGCAAACCTGTGACGGGCATTCACTTTATGGCGTTCTACGGTTGTACAGGACTTGAGAACATCACCATCCCCGACAGCGTAACGAGCATTGGCTCTTCTGCGTTCTACGGTTGCACAGGACTTGAGAACATCACCATCCCCGACGGTGTGACGAGCATTGGCAGTGGGGCGTTCGCCGGTTGCACGGGACTTACGGACATCACCATCCCCGACAGCGTGACGAGCATTGGAGAGTCGGCGTTCTCCGGTTGCACGGGACTTACGGACATCACCATCCCCGACAGCGTGACGAGCATAGGCAATAGCGCGTTCTCCGGTTGCACGGGACTTACGGACATCACCATCCCCGACAGCGTGAAGAGCATAGGAGATAGCGCGTTCTCCGGTTGCACGGGACTTACGAGCATCACCATCCCCGACAGTGTGACGAGCATTGGCTATG
>CAYQEY010000104.1:0-5897 GCA_964416635.1 uncultured Lachnospiraceae bacterium
TAGTCGTCTATAGCACTACCGTGCTCTATACTCCTTGTTTTAGCGCCTTTTCGTTTTCGCTTCATCCGCCACAGGCGGCGCTCAAACTCAAAGCTGGCGGTTCCGCCACTCTCGCATATATTAGTTATTCAGAGGGAGTTGCTCACGCAACATTGATATTATACTATAAGTCTTTTAAAATGTCAATAGCTTTTTTATTTTTTTTGAAAAAATATTGAAAAATCAACTGAGTTGTTGTATAATATCCGTATAAGGCAGAGAGGTGAGAAAATGAATTTTCAAAACAGTTTTTGCGCGTTGTCATTTTATCTTTCAGATTCAATAAACGAGGAGTTCGACCTCCTCATATCCTCCCTTCCGTTCGGCGAATCCGAAAAAACTCGTTTGCAAGCAAAAAAAACTCTCAGCACTATCAGATCTTCTTTATCGGCTCTTATCTGCCTTAATTCTCTGCTCTCCTCATTTGGAATAAATACAGAAAACAACGATCTGACAATTATACGAGACGCAAAAGGAAAGCCGCGCTTTAAATCACTTCCGCTTCATTTCAGCATATCACATTCGGGTGGGCTTGCAGCCGTCGTGCTGTCCGACCGAAATATAGGTGTTGACGTTGAATACGTCGACGCTCATCGAAACATATCAGCTATCTCAAAGCGCTTTTTCAGTGCAGAGGAGCATTTAAGGTTGTGCGATAGCAATTCTCCTGCCGAGGATTTTTTCTCTCTTTGGACGAAAAAGGAAGCTCTTGCAAAGCTTACGGGTGAGGGTTTGGCATCTGTTTGCCGATCGGATACGCTTGACATCATCAAATATGACTTCAAAGAGTATTCTCTCTTTCTTCACGGCAGGCACGCGAGACTTTCGGTATGCTGTGAACATTTTGCAGACCTGACAATATACAATCCTTACAAGGAGTTAAAAATTAATGAACTACAGAATTGAACACGATTCGATGGGTGAAATAAAGGTTGAGGAAACCCGACTTTGGGGAGCCCAAACGCAAAGAAGCCTTGAAAATTTCAGAATCGGAGTCGGACACGAACATATGCCGAGCGAAATAATACACGCTTTCGGCATGCTCAAGCTCGCCGCCGCGCGAGCCAACGCCGAGCTCTGCCCCGAGCGGATGAATGCAGAGAAGCTGGGAGCCATCACATCGGCATGCGAGGCGATAATCGCAGGTGAGCTTGACGAGCATTTTCCACTTGTAGTTTGGCAGACCGGTTCGGGAACGCAGTCAAATATGAATGCCAACGAGGTAATTGCAAATTACGGTAACGCTCGTGTCGGAAAGCCGATACTTCACCCAAACGACGACGTAAATATGTCTCAATCGTCAAACGACACCTTCCCTACCGCCATGCATATATCAGCTGTCCTCTCAATAAAAGAAAAAGTCCTTCCGGAGCTTGACAGACTTATTGCCGAGTTTATAAGACTTGAGAGTGATAACGACGGAATAGTAAAGAGCGGACGCACGCACCTTCAGGATGCTACGCCAATCAGCTTTTCCGGTGAAATATCGGGCTGGCGCTCGTCGCTTGAAAAGGACAGAAGGATGATCGATATGGCGTGCAATGAGCTGTACGCGCTCGCACTCGGCGGAACTGCAGTTGGCACCGGTATTAACGCCCCAAAGGGCTTTGACACGCTTGTGGCACAAAAAGTCGCCGATATCACGTCCTTCCCGTTCATAACCGATTCAAACAAATATCACTCGCTGACCTCAAAGGACGAGCTTGTGTTTGCTCACGGAGCGCTCAAAGCGCTCGCCTCCGACCTTTGGAAGATAGCCAACGACGTCCGCTGGCTTGCATCAGGTCCGCGTTGCGGTCTTGGGGAGATAACCATACCCGCAAATGAGCCCGGCTCGTCCATAATGCCCGGCAAGGTGAATCCCACTCAATGCGAAGCCATGACTATGGTATCGCTGCAGGTGATCGCCAACGATACGGCAGTCGCTATGGCGGCGTCCCAGGGCAACTTTGAGCTGAATGTATTTATGCCGGTCTGCGCTTATAATTTTCTGCAATCATGCCGTCTGCTCGCCGATGCAATGAGATCCTTCAGAACGAACTGCGTATGCGGAATAAAAGCAAATCGAGATAAGATGCACGGCAATCTTCATAATTCGCTTATGCTCGTAACCGCGCTGAACCCGTACATCGGATATGAGAACGCGGCAAAGATCGCAAAGCTCGCTTACAGCGAAAATATAAGCCTCAAAGAGGCGACTCTGAAGCTCGGACTTATGAGCGAGGATCGATTTGATGAAATATTCCACCCCGAAAAAATGATTTAACTAAGAATGGTAAAAGCTATGGATATCAGAAAAGAATCACTCAAAAAGCACTACGAATGGAACGGCAAGATCGAGGTGATCGCGCGCTGTCCCATAGACGACAGAAACGACCTTTCACTCGCATACACACCCGGTGTTGCAGAGCCCTGCCTTGAGATCCGGAAGGACATCAACAAGTCATACGAGTTGACACGAAGAAGCAATCTCGTTGCAGTCATCACCGACGGAACCGCGGTGCTCGGCCTCGGCGATATCGGACCCGAAGCAGGCATGCCTGTCATGGAAGGAAAATGCGCACTTTTCAAAGCGTTTGCCGATGTTGATGCATTCCCAATTTGTATCCGCTCGAAGGATGTGGACGAAATAGTAAGGACAATACAGCTCATATCGGGAAGCTTCGGCGGTATAAATCTTGAGGACATATCCGCGCCCCGATGCTTTGAGATCGAAAAAAAGCTCAAAGAGGTGTGCGACATTCCGGTTTTCCACGATGACCAGCACGGAACCGCAATAGTAGTTGCCGCGGCAATGATAAACGCGCTAAAGGTCGTCAAGAAGGATATTGACAAGGTGCGCGTCGTCATAAACGGCTCCGGAGCGGCAGGATGCGCAATAGGAAAACACCTGCTCAATATCGGTGTTCGCGATCTTATCATGGTAGATCGATTCGGTATAATAAGCCGAGATGACCAAACCCTCAACACGGCGCATAAGGAGATCGCACAACTGACCAATTCCTCGCTTATGCACGGAACTCTTGCCGACGCCATGAAAGGCGCCGACGTATTTATCGGAGTATCCGCACCGAATATCGTCACCGAAGAAATGGTTGCGACCATGGCAGAGGACGCCATAGCTTTCCCAATGGCAAATCCTACACCCGAGATCATGCCCGACCTTGCGAAAAAGGCAGGCGCACGCATCGTCGGAACCGGACGTTCGGATTTTCCCAATCAGATAAATAACGTTCTCGCCTTCCCCGGGATCTTCCGAGGTGCTCTCGATTGCAGAGCAAGCTGTATCAATGAGGAAATGAAGGTGGCAACCTCGTTTGCTCTCGCTTCTCTTATCCCGGACGACGAACTTAACGAGGAAAACATAATCGCTCCGGCGCTTGATAAGAGAGTCGCTCAGGTCGTGGCAAATGCCGTGATCGACGCCGCAAACAAAACCGGAGTGGCAAGAATATAAAACAGGTGAAACAGAAATGAATTTTTTACAGATTCTCAAGGATTATTCCTTTACCACAGAGCTCCACGCTCATACCCATCCCGTAAGCTCCTGCGGAGATTTTCAGCCTGAAGAGGTAGTGAAAATGTATAAGTATGCGGGTGTTCGCTCTTTAGTAATAACAAATCATCTTACACCCAATAACTGCAATGAAGGCGTTGAATATTATCTTAACGATTTCAGACGCGCAAAGCAGGCGGCAGGCAGCGATATCAACGTAATTCTCGGCGTTGAGTTGAGGTTTACCGAAAACATCAATGACTACCTGATATACGGAGTCTGCGAAGACGATATCGGCTCTTTTATCGAGCTTATCCCATACGGCATAGAAAATTTTTATAAAAACGCAAAGAATGAACGCAATGTTATAATTCAGGCGCACCCTTTCAGAAAAAATATAATCCTTGCTCCGACAAGCGCAATAGACGGTGTGGAATCCTTCAATATGCACCCCGGACACAACGGAAAGATAGCGATTGCGGCACGCTATGCGAAGAACGAGGACCTTCTCGTTACCGGTGGCAGCGATTTTCATCATGAAAACCATCAGGCTGTCTGCCTTATGCGCACAAAAAAGGAAATGAATGACTCTTACGATGTTGCAGATGCTATAAAATCGAAGGACGTTGTGTTTGATTGCTCAGGACACATAATCATTCCCTATCTTTATTAATAAACAAGAAGGAGAAGCTTATGGCAAAAAAGTTTTATTGGGAATATTCAGAACCCGAGATCGACGCCGAGAGCGGCGAGAAAACCGGAAATATCACTACGCATACGATCCTGCTTACCTGCTCATATTTGAGCGGAAGGGCGGTCGTAGAGATAGACGGTACTCGATTTGATATAAGCGAACGCCCATTCTCACTTCGCGGTACCGAGCAGGTATTTCGTCTCGGAGACTCGGCAGCACTTCTCCGTTTTGGAAAAAAAGTACCGTCTGTTACTGTCGACGATCAAGAGCTGTCTACCGTAATCAAAAAAAGTTAGTTTGCGTCAGTTTTTGCTGCCTTTCTTTATGAGAATAACTACGCTTATACGGATGTTGCGTTCACCCTATACGAAAGCAACAAAAACCAAGATCAATCATTTGATTTGACCTTGGTTTTTGTTATGGCTTCACATAGCGTTCACAACTTGTTAATGCTATGAAGCTTCGCCTTTTTTATTAACAGTTGCATTTTCCGCCAATGTCCATTTTTGGCGGAGCATATCCGGGTGGACAAAACTCAGTTGTCGGGAATGCCATCTTTTTGAATATTGCACAAGGATCGTCATCCTCGGGGGATACGCACTCCTTGTCGGGTACACAATACTCCGTTGCATTGATGAGATACTGTGCAGGTCGAACGATACGTACTACAGAGAAAATACCGAGAGAGACGGTGAGATATCTGCCTTCTCCATCACTAAGCCTTCCGTTTACCCGTGAAGATATTGAGTCGGGTATATCATCGCAACAACAGCAATAGCAACAACAGTTATCTTCTGGCTCGCGTACCTTTGCACTTAGAATAATCGGGTCGACAACCTCTACTATCGCTATAGGAACGTTTTTGGTAGAGCAACAGGGCTCGGGAACAGCGCAGTAATCCGACGCATCGGGATTACTCTTGAATACACTGACATTACTTTCGCCTCCGTAAAGTATTACCCTCTTTTCAAGAACCGCAATTCCTTCAAACTCCTGACTTCTGCCGCCGCATAGACAAGCCTCAAAGGTTATTTTAATGTAAAACTTTATGGTTACCGAATAAAAGCCTCGGTTGAACTTAACAGGATCTATTCCTATATAAGTCCACGTAATACAAGCATTTTTGGCACGAACATTTGTAGTATGCTCGATGATATCGTTACCAAAATCGGTAAGTAACACCTTTACGTCCTCGAAGCAATCGCGATCGCGGCAGGAATCCAGTATCCGATTGGTTTCAATAGAAACAGTCTCGTTTTTTGAGACGTTTTTATCCGATATACCGCAAGGAAATCTGTTATCTTGCATAGATAAAATCCTCCTAAAACAATTTGAGCATGGCTCTTCTTTAACATAATATGCAAGAGCATTTCTTTTGACAATTCTTTATATAAATATCTCGAATGAAAATCAGAAAAATAATAACTAATTTTCAAAAAGCTATTGACATTTTAAGAGACTTATAGTATAATGTTAGCGTTGCGTGAGCAACTCCCTCTGAATAACTGATATATGCGAGAGTGGCGGAACCGGCAGCTTTGAGTTTGAGCGCCGCCTGTGGCGGAAGAAGCGAGAACGAAAAGGCGCTAAAACAAGGAGTATAGAGCACGGTAGTGCTATAGACGACTATGTTTTGAGCCGTATCGCGGGCGTGGCTGCCTGAAAAGC
>CAYQEY010000105.1:0-5790 GCA_964416635.1 uncultured Lachnospiraceae bacterium
GCTGTTTTGGCAGTTGTCCTTATCTTCGTGTACAATTACGTAAATACTGTCATACCGTATTACGACGTAGATGATACCGAATATCACATCAAGGAAGTAAACGGATACTACTTCATGTATGATAAGGAGGGCAATCTGCTCCCCCAAGACAATGAGTTCGGCTACTACAGAACGACGGCAGGAACGCTTCTTCTGCTCGACCCCGAGACCGGAGAGATAAAGGAGAGAGCTATTCCCGACTTCTATGACCCCTCTCTTTCGGAAACGGTTGACCACCAAAAAATACTTATATTCCCCAATATCGAGGGAAAAGACGTAAGCTCGATAACCATATTCAACTCCTACGAGCCTCAGGGATTTATAGTCGAGAGATACGATGCGGACAATATGGTTTCGGATATCAACTCGGATTTCGTGCTGAGATATACCAAGCCCGAATCCACTCTGCTCTCGCTCAATAAAGAGCTTGTCGTCTCTCTCTACGTCAGTGCGGGATATTCGCTTGCGACCGGCAAGATAGACCCCGCAGAGGTCGAAAGACTCGGATACATCGAATACGGACTCGAAGCGGGAACACGAACCCGTACAAGTTGGTTCTACCGAATAGTCATAACCGTAGACGGAACCGAGCACGTATTTAACGTAAATCTCGCCGACGGAAAATTTCTCTCAGATGAGGCAGTAAAGGATTCTATAGAACCCACGTACGATATGACTCTGCCTTCCGAGGGAATAACCGCCGCTAAAGCGATAATGCTTGCCACAAATACGCTTAACCCAGACTCGTCGGACAAGATCAAGTATGATTTCTCGGTCAGAGCCTATGAGGAAACATACGAATACGTCCCCTCACGCTATGTTGTAACAAGTGCCGACGGCTCAAGACACGCAATGATAATCGGCGACCGACTCGTCAACGGTAACGGATATTACGCACAGTACGTTGACGTTGAGAAAGGTGAAAGACGAAACACGGTATACACGCTCCCCGCAACCATAGCCGATACCCTGCTCGCACCCGCAAAAACGCTGGTAACACCGCAGATCGCCTACCCCACGACAACAAACGATTACTTTGACGTCTCCGACTTTACCATCAGCAAAAAAACCGATAAAACCGTCGGAAGCTACGAAAAGGTGATCTCGTTCTCGTACATAGATCTTGAGCTCAGAACCGATACCGTGGAAGGAATACACCCCTACAAGTTCACCGATGGGAATTTTACGGGCTTCAGACCCAATTACGATAACATCGACCTGGCTCTTGTCTCGTTGATGGACCCCACGATAAACGAGATCGCGGTACTCTGTCCCTCAGCTACCGATAAGATAGCCTACGGGCTTGCGAAGCCCGTGACCGACGAGGAGGGCAATATTATATACGACAGCGACGGCAATATAAAGTCGATAGTATACGATTCGGCGTACAAAGTAAGCTTCTACCGCACCCATACGGACACCTCGGGCAAGAAATACAAATTCCTGCAGACCATGTACATATCCGAGAAGAATTCCGACGGAAACTACTATATTTACACCGTCATAGATTTTCCGTCGGGAAACATAAGCCTTGATATGATATGCGAGGTTTCTTCAGCCACCCTGAACTTCCTGATATGGGACAGCTATAAGTGGGTATATCCCGAATTTTTGCAGATCGGTATCGCTTATACCGAGGAAATAACGGTGACTCTCCCGGATTATACCGTTAATTTCGATATCCACCAGAGCAAGGTCGACGAAACAAACGTAATGGAGCTCGACGTTACCGACAGTAACGGCAACAGCTTCTCGACCTTCGGTATACTTGACTTCAAGGACAGACACGGAAACAGATGGATAATTACTCCGTCGACCATAACGGTCTACGATTCGAACGGTACCGAGATAAAACCCAATTCAAGGCACTATGAGTATAACGCGATAGGCGAACAGGTGCGCGTTATCGACGAGCAGATCATTGCCGAGGACGGAAGGCGTATAAGAGTTACCAAGGACTATATCGAGATAATTTACGCCGACAACAGCAAGGAAGAGTTCCTCAGATATCAGAATACCCTCTTCAAGAAACTGTTCGTGCTCACAACCGGTATTTCGATAATCGATTCCTACGACATGACTGAAGAAGAGGAGGCGGCGCTGATCGCCGATCCATCCAATTTCATAGCATCGGTCAAGATAAAGGATAACGAGGGCGGAGAGCTCACGGTGGAGTACTATAAGCTTACCACACGTAAGATGTATATCAAGGTGAACGGAAGCGGCGGATTCTACGTTTCGTCGTCACACGTGAAAAAGTTTATCGATGCAATAGATAAATTTCTCAATGGAACCGACATAAGCACCGAATTCTAATATACCCTTGCGGCAGTGTATTTTGCTTTGCGTAAAATACACTGCCGCCTTGCTTTTTGTCAAATGCAATAAGTTGAGATTGACAAACAGAAACAAATTATTTGATTTTAAGCACATTTTTTAATTTTTTTCAAAAAAGGTATTGCATTTTATAAAAAAGTGTGGTATAATAACAAAGCTGTGAGTAATAAGGCCCGTTGGTCAAGCGGCTAAGACGCTAGCCTCTCACGCTGGAAACATGGGTTCGATTCCCGTACGGGTCACCAAACGTAACAAATCCGAACTATTTCGTCAATCGAAACTGGTTCGGATTTGTTTTTTACTATAATTATTCGAATTAATACTAAAAGCACCGCCGAGAGCGACCAAGTGGTTACTCTCGGCGGTATATTTTATTCCGTTTGAATGAGCTCTACTCCGTTCTTCAGTTCAATTAATATTCATCATAGTTCATGGTGATATCTCTTTAATCAAACAATTTGATTTGACAATCTCGACATGAAAACACCTCTCGTGGTTTTATGGTATCATCAGCACCGACCTCCCCGAATAAGAGAGGGGAGTTTGGATTGTGCTTTGAATAATTACTCAAAACTATTTTTGAACTATAGTTTGCGTAGCAATACAGGCATCCGTTTTTACATGTATTATATGCACCAATATCAATACTTGCAATACATCCACATTCAAAACGTTGGTTTTTATCTTTGTCAATATATAAGGTATAATTTCCCAATCTTTCAAAACGTTCTCTATCAATACAGTGTGCATGAGTTATGTTGTATTTTTGTAAATCAATATCTTCTGCACAGGTATCAATATAAATATTGTGTTCTTTAGCAATCTGCGCAAACAATCGCATAAGTTCCATTCTTTGATCATATGAAGAATCTGCGATGTTGAGGGGAGAAATATTACGTTGAGTATTTTTGTAGAAGTCCAAAAAGCTCACAGTACATTTCTCGGTATAATCTGCAAGTTTATCTGCCATAAGATTAAAATACTTAACATGGTAATCAAAGGTATATTTATCATTAAAGAAAATTGGATCGTATCTCCATATTACTCTATCTTTACCAATTTCTTTTGACAACTGCTGAAATGTGGGTATGACGATATCATTCTTTGATGGAACATTAGGTTCGACATCTATTCCATACGGATTAAGCGTAAACTGAAAATAATACGTGTAATCATTTAGTTCATGCAATCTATTGAGCATTGGAGTAGGGTTTTTAGTCCAAAATACTATTCCATCCACAATGTTTGGTGATAATGATATCTTACTTATTTGATGTATATTCATTGGATTACGAACATAGACAAAGCCATCGTTAATTCGATTGAAAAACCAATCCGAATAATATGACGGTATATCTGTTCGTCTGCTTGCGCTTATTATCATATGTTTCTCCCTGTAATTTCAATAATTAAAGCAGCTCCTTCGATTCCAGAAGGAGTAGATCGATAATTATAGTCAATTTGTCCCAGTCTCCTATAACTCGCTCCCCATCTTATTTTACCTAAATCTCCATTGGGGTAACTACTATAAGCCAAAGCAGTACCGACAAAACCAGCGTTTTCAAGCATATTCAAAAATATATGGAAAAGATTTCTTCCTTTGTTATAGGAGTCAATATCATTTATAACAATAAGAAATGGAGAATGAGACAGACCTTGGGAAACAATTTTAACAAAACCATCGTATAGCTCGCTAATTCTATGACTTTGTCCAGTATTGTATAAATGAGAAATCAAATATTGAACAACAATAACATTATAATTGTGCCAATCATACGAGGTGTCCAAAAAAATATTAAAAATATCACTTCTATTAAAATACGCAGATATATCATTGTTCTCTGCATACCTCTCAATAAAAGTATGTATGTCGCACCATTTTGGATTGCGATCAAATCCACTATAAAACAATGGATGTCGAGGAAATGATTCTTCAAATGCCATTAAATCTGGTGCTGCACCACAACCGATTGACAAAATATTGAATCTTGGATATGCATTCGTATCGATATGACTCAAAAAAGATTGCATGTTTCTTTTATATCGTTCAGTGAAATCCATAACATATTTATAAATTAGCTTTTTACAATCATAGTCTACCCGTTCATTGGGATTGGGCCCAAAGTGAACTTGACGCAAACAATTTGCGCAATTTCCACTACAATTACCAGATGGATGATTACAATTTACGTTGCCGCATCTGTTTCCAAAAGACAAATAAATTTGTGAACTATAATCAACAACTTCATCAAAAAGCACTGCTTAACCTCCAAGTAATCTTTTTCGCAAACAAACTTTTAGAATATTATATCACATATTTTAAAATTTGTAAAGTATCACACCACATTGTATTGCTCCGATTTATCACTCTTCTCATCAAGAATTGTCTGGGACTTTTTCCACGCCTCAAACTCTTTCTGACCTTCCTCAGATTCAAAATAAGCAATGATATCTGGCAGAAGACAACGGGCAATCTCCATGCGGATATGCTGTGGTATTTCAGGTATATGGCTTTCACCGCGCGTATCACGGAAAACAAACTCTATCCGCAGAAGGAGACGTTTGAACCAACCTGCGTTTATATATTCTTCGCGCAGAAACCACGTGGCAAGGATTTCTTGTTCTTTTTTCTGTCTTTCTGCATCTTTCTCACGCTGCTTACGCTGCACTTCTTCCCAATCTTCAACGTCCTCGCCCTCACGAAGCACGGTGCGGTTATCGTGAAGCAGAGCGTTCACTCGCTTCCAAAACTTTTTCCAAGTCATATCTCCATCCTTTCTCACATCGTAATTTCAAATCCTTCGTCCTCGCCATCATCAATGTCATCTGTCGGCGTGGGGTTTTGTTTGGTCAACTCTATCACAGCACTTACGGCGCCGCCTACGAGAACTCCGACAGCAGTACCTGCGTTTTTCGCTTCTCTCTGCCGTTTTTCTTCCTCGGATTCCTCACCGTCCTCTAATAAATCGGTCAGATTCGCAATCCCACGTATACCCATAAAAGCAGTATCAGTATTGTTGGGATGAACGTAAGTGCGAGACGGAGAAACCATATCGCTTCGTCCCGACGTATTCTTCTGTCGATAACTTCCGAAGCTCTCTCGCTCGCTTTCCCAACCTGTTCGGTAGCTTCTCTCGTTATCTTGTGCAGCGCCTTCTCCGTCGCCTCTTTCTGCGCCTCTGCCGCCTTCATCATCTTCTCGGTGTATCTGCTCGCCTCGCCCGAAAGAACTGCTTTCTGCGCGGTCAATTCCGCTGACAGAGCCTCCATTCTGTGTACCGTTTCCGTTAGCCGCATCCATTCCTCGGCGCTGATCTGCACCATCGGAATCTCCTGTTCCGGCGCTGTTTCTTCCATCGCTTCTTGAAGTGCCGGAGGAATATTCCGCGCCTTGAGCTTGTCCATATAACTCTG
>CAYQEY010000106.1:0-5673 GCA_964416635.1 uncultured Lachnospiraceae bacterium
ACTGTGTACGGACAAAGGATACACAAAATCTATGCTTGCTACGAAGAATAGACAAAAACTCTTTTTGTCTGTATGGACGAATCAAAGCTGCTTGATGACCTGCGTTGCCACGCCTTGTATCTGCACATTCCGTTCGATACGGTCATCGTAATTCGGGTTCTCTGCGTGAAGCAGATATTCCTTCTTTTCAGGCAGGTAGGTGACTGTCTTAAGCAAGGTCTCACGCCCATCCACCAGCACCACCGCATGATCTCCGTCCCGGCAAGTGTCCTGCTGACGGACAATGACAAGGTCGCCATCGTCAACTCCGATACCACACATTGAGTCTCCTTTTGCTGTGAGGATAAAAAACTTGCCCTCTCCCACAAGTGCCGTCGGCAGAGGAATGATCTCTGCTTCATCCACATTCGGCTCACTCGGCAAACCGCAAGACACGGTACTCTCATAGCGGATGGCAGGCGTTGTCTCGGTCAGTCCCTTTGACAAAGTCGTGCCGATGCTACGCCGACCGTTATATTCAATCTCGCCGTTCTCTTTCATGTCGGTCAGGTACCTCTGCACCGCCGTTTTGGAAATGCCCGTCCCCGCCGCGATCTCACGCACCGTGGGGGAGCCGTGGTTCTCCATAAAATATTCATCTATAAACAGGCGTATCGCCTCTGCCCTCTTGGGACTCCAGTTTGCCATCTTGCGTGCCTCCGTTATATATCGGTACATTTGTACCGTATGGTAATTATAGCATACAAGAGATAGTTTGTCAATAGGTTTCACAAAAATTTCACTACGACAAAACGAGGTCGCACTCTTTTATGCGACCTCGTCGTTGGTGTCTAATTTGAGCAGTACAACATCAAATATGGATAATTGTTTATTAGCAATTGGTGAATCTGCATAACAAGTTGCGATCAACTTCTTCAAACCAAGTCTGTTAAAATTCAAAACAAAATACTTAAAAAAGTTACTTTCGAAAGGATCATCGCAATTACATAATACTATTTTACCTTCAAAATGTTTGCGATAATGGCGAAGTTCTTTTTCTATATCAGATAATTGTGTATAAAACTCATCGTTCTTTTCCACTTTGGCGGTTCCGAAATTTTTGTTTTTTGCCATTTTGTTTCCCTCCGATATATTTATGCTTTTAACTTATATACACGATTCTTATTACCGCCCTCGGCAGTGATGATATCTTCATCCACCATTTCAGCAAGAATTTCTTTTGCTCTTGTGGGCTTCAAACCGAGAAGTTCAGCAATTTCGGTACTCTTTGCCGAAACATTTTCGGTGAGATAGGAAATAATTGCTTGCTTATGTGCGACGGTTTTTGCCGCCGCTTTTTTATCGCCGTTTTTTATCGCCGCTTTTTTATCGCCGTTTTTTCCTATTATCAGCGATAAAGTGATTCTATCAGGTTCAAAGCTCTCGCTAATAACAGGAGCAGACCAACCTTGCTTTTTCCAAACGCTGAAAATGTTCGGAATACCGCTACCTGCGCGCTCACCTACGTCAATAAGATTGAACATCTTGATAAGCGTACTGTTACGCGGGTCGGAAACACCGCCACTCTTGGCTGCCTCCACGTCGATGCGAAAACCGCCGGGGTTGGAAAGCGTGATAATATCCTTCTTCTTGATTATTACAATCCCTTGTCTGCCGTAATAATCGGCATTTATCAAGCAGTTGGCAAGAGCTTCGCGTAATGCTTTATGAACGGGAGTATCGTCAATGCGGTCACCGCCTTCAAGCTTGAACGGGACTTTAATATCCTGCGTGATCTTATTGTAAACTCGGAAATAGAAATCGTAAATATTGCCACTCCAATCGCCCGACGAGGACACTATGCGGTCAGTCCAACGGGTGTTAGGATCAAACTGCTCTTGATAGTCAAGGAAATACGCAGGAAACTCTTTGACGATCTCGTATTCGTAACCGAACATCAGAAGTCCTGCGGCGGTGGGGTGAATCTTTCCGTCGCTCGATCTTCCAACTGCACCGAGCTTGTAAAGGAACTCTACATCTTCAAGTTCTTCCCATACGTGTCCGGGGCGATAGGTTTTCATACGGATGCGGTAACGCTTCACGCTATCGTAATCGAATGCATCAAGCTCCATATTTTCAAGCACGATCATATCCTGCGTCTTGACTGCTGCGTCGCGCATCATCGCTTGCACTTCTTCTTTAGTACACTTGTAGTCACCTCGCCGTTGCGGCGATAGCTTCCCAAAAGAGGATTGCCGTCTATATATACGGGTTTATCACTACGGTGTGCACGAGGAATGCGAATAGCTACAATGCGCTTGCCGTCTATATTCTCAATAGTCACATCTTTATCGGAGAGAATATTGGCACTCACCTTGTTTGCGTTATTGACAATATCCCAAAAGTCTTTTATCAGCTTTTCGGGATCTGGCAGGTCAACGGGGTGCAAGGACTTGTCTGCGTGTTCTTCAACACCAAGCAAAATTATGCCTCCAAGAGTGTTGGCAAACGCAGAATAGGTTTCCCAAATGCTACGGGGCAGACCACCGATTGCTTTCTTCGCTTCAATACGATTATTTTCTTTATACTTCTCTATATTCGTGAAATCAATCATCGTTATAACCTCCGAATTCACGCATTTTCATCGGGAACGATTTCTACAATATCCCCGATCTCACAATTCAGAGCCACACATATTTTTACGAGAACATCGGTTGTTACCGTTGTACCTTCCTTGCCCATTTTCGTAATGGTAGCAAGACTAAGACCCGCACGCTCCGCGAGTTCTTTTTTCTTCATATTGCGGTCAATCAGAAGTTTAAATAAGGGTTTGTAACTTGCAGCCATAAGTCACCTCAAAAAATACATTATTACAAGATATATTATATCACATAATCCTTCGAAAATCAACACGCAAATCAAAATATTCGTGCGATAATAGGATTTTTAGTATTTGCGTTTGAGCTTGTGATAAAATCTCCACAGGAATCCGCATTTTACGTTGTCCAAAATCATATTGCAATTCATATCTCGTCACAAAGTATATGTACTTTTTGTGACCAACAAAGCCCATTTTTAAGACAATAACAAAAGGTAAAGCCGTGTGGCACTTTTTTCCACACGGCATAATACCCTAATGTATTACTTTACATTCAGCTGTAAACCAACTCCCGAAGAACAATCTCCTCCGCTTGCACCTTGCAGTTATTCATTTCCTGCACCCAACGGAGTTGGTCTGTCGCTTTGAGCTGTTCGGTAATGCCACTCTCTTTGGCAAATGCTTCTGTAAGCTCACGGATTTGCCTTGTGGCTTCTTCATTGATTTCGGCAAGGTGTGCGTTCAATTCGAATGCTACCAAAAGCGATGTGTATGTTCCTCTGCGGTGTTTCTTCAAAAAATCAAGCCGCATCTGACCGTACTTTCCTATCGGGTAATCGGTCTGTTCCGGCAAAGCAAGGTCGGGATAAAAGATCCCGCCATGTTCGGTATAGGTGATTTCAGCAATCATTGTTTTGTCTTTCATTTCATATATCCTTTCGTTTTGTATTTTGGCATCAACATCAAAAGGACATATCGGTGGGGATCTTGCACGATGCCACACAGAGTGTCGGCTCATGGCAAGTCACCGAAAGACAGTGTTTGAACTTCGTCTAAAAGCAAAAGAAATCCGAAACCATCGCCGACAGGCTTTAGTTTCGGATTTCGTAAGTTTGGCGTAAAGTTATAGAAGGGAAACTTTTAGTGAAGTCAAAAATGGGAAAACACCTCTTCACTATTCACTCTTACTTATTACCTGAAATCCTGAATGCGGGTTTAGTGAAAAGTGAAAAGGTAATAGTGAAAAAGTAAAAATCCCGAACGCTTTCGCATTCAGGATTTTCTGTTGCAACGTTATAGAAAGGAAACTTTTAGTGAAATTAAAAATACGCAAATACCTCGTAGTACAAAAATGCAACTCTTCCTATATCCGAATTGAATTAAGAAAATTTTTATACTCTATAAATTCACAGTTACTCGGGATCGTTTGAAGCACAAAAGCAATTCTTCCCTTAAGTGATAGTAGATATCGCTCCTTATCGGATATACCCATTTTATTCAGACACCCGTCAAGCCCGAATTTCCTGATATAATACACTTCTTGACGAACTTTCTTTCTGTAATCCTTTGTGATATTCATTTTTTCATTAACAACAATTCCAGTTACACTTTGTCGCTTTGTCGCAGAAACAACCGCTGTTTTACGATTTTTCAAACGCAAGCCAAGTTTTAATAGCTCATTTTTTACAAAGTTGATAATTTCCTTTTCGTCGAAATCTCCCGAAAAGGTCATATCGTCGCAGTATCTTGTATATGCTATGTTTTTTTCATTACAAAACGCTCCAACCGTCTCATCAAAATCATACATAATGATATTGGTAATAGCCGGTGAAGTCGGAACCCCCTGCGGAAGCGAATCGTTATGATAACAAAGCATGGTCAACAATATCCGAATGGATTCTGAATATTTTTCTTCATAGAAAACGGTGTCCTTGACCCGTGAATACAAAATATGATCAAAGAATCCCTCTATGTCCAGCTTCAAAATCTTCTTTTTCCCTACGTGCGGACGCGCATTTTTTTGAATGCTGCTTCCCGTCTTATATGCTTTGGCATATTTTGAAATCGGATATTGGATAAGGATGTTGTCAGCGATAGATTTTTGTACCAGTTTTAAAATCAAATCGGGAACGGAGAGCTTCCGTTTGCTTCCGTCACTCTTCGGAAGGTACACGGTATGATAGTGTTTCTCAAGACTATTGCTTAATCCGTATAAGGTTTTTGCTGAAAAACCCAGATCTTTTTCTATTGAACTGAGTTCCCTATAGACTATCATATAACCTCTCCTTCCCGATTTTTCAGAACAACACTAATTTGTATGGCTAATCGCAGAGGTGTAGTTTAGCAAGGCGAAGCTCGCGTAGCCTTGCGGCTGCTACATAGGCGCGGTTAGACTGAACGGAACAAGTCCGTTAAGCAAAAGTTTCGGAAGAATGCTTTTGTAGGACTTGTGCAGTGAATACGATAAATATGAGTGAAAAGATGACGACTCGCCATCCCTTTCGCAAAAAAGCAAAATACACTGTTGTTCTGTTTTTTATTTTATCACACAAGCACAAATTTGTCAATACGTTTGCGCGGAGCGGAGATACTCACTTCTTCATTATTACTTCAAAAAATCATGAATGCTAGTCTAGTGAAAAGTGAAAAGTGAAGAGTGAAAAAGTAAAAATTCTGAACGCATTCGCATTCAGAATTTTCTGTCTTTGTTGTACGAAATAGCTGCACTGCATTTTTATTTGTTTCAGTAGGTTTGCGAGCAAAAGACGATGTTTTTCACTCAAAGATGATAAAAGTCCGACAACTCTGCCGGACTTATGTTTTACATTTCTATATATTTAATTGTATGTTTCTATAGGTTCACGGATTTGGATTCCGCCTTTCAGCACGATGATAATTGAGTTGTCTTTCATCACCCTGATGTACTCAACCAATCTTCTTACTGTCACGTCACTATATTCCGTAAAACAAATATCGCTCGAAGATAAATACTCTTTTATATTCTCTATCTCCGAATTGATTTTTTCGTTTGATGCAATTCTTTCTTTTGCCATTTCAAGTTGTTCTCTTATAACAACCATCTGTTCACTTAAAGC
>CAYQEY010000107.1:0-5600 GCA_964416635.1 uncultured Lachnospiraceae bacterium
GGTCGGCGAAGACGAGCTTTTTGGTTTTTATAAGTTCTCTCGCGCGCTTCAATATCCCGGTTTCTCTCATGCGCTTGAGATTGAAAAGAAGCACGCCCGCGTTTACATAATTCGGCCGGATGAGATACTTTCCGTAATGGTCGCGCGCCGCGGCGTATTCATACTCCTCGATGTCTATGTTGTATAGCAAATTTATGTCTCGGTTGAACATAATATCTATATCAAGGTACAAGAGCTTGTCCGGCAACACGTCTATTCTGTCTGCAAAAAGTCTGAGCAGAGTGTAGGGAGAGCAGTATGCGCCCTCGTTGGGACTTCCTGCAAACTCCTCGTTGTAAAGATCTGTTACGTCGAGAAGAACTACCTTATTTTCGGGATTGTAGGACTTTGCGACCTCCTCGAAAAAGTCCGCCTGCTTTTGACTTATGGGTGTATAAGTCTTTTTCAGATGGCTTACGTCCATGGTAAGAAGATAAAAGCAGAATGACGTGCCCGGAGCACAACGCTTAAAAATTGACAGTCCGCAGGTAAGCACGCCGTCAAAAACCATACTGTTGCCTGAAAAAAGTATGTTAATCATCGTTTTCTTCCTTTTTATATTCAATTATTTTCACATTTGAATTTTTTGCACGCTCGCACATACAGGTATACACTCTGTCGCGAAGCTCTGTTTTTCTCTGACGCAGAGGCAGCTCTTCGTTGGGTAAAAACGGACCGTCTACATAGGTCACAAGGCGCGGTGTCTTGAAAAGCTTTCTCTTTTGGTAGGTGTTTGTAAAGCAAAATGTGGGTGTGTTGTATTTTACGGGATAGTGAAAAGAGGTGTCGGGAAAATTGCGTATACCCGTGAAATAGGGCCAGATGTGTGCTTCGGGGTATATAAAAACAGCCTGATTTTTTTGCAGACGCGACTCAATGCACTTTATGAAGTTTTTGTTTGCTGCCATGTCGTCGGGGAGAGGAATGGCACCGAGATAGGGCGTACCCTTTCCGATCACCTTTATGGAAACGTTGTTGGGGTGAACGATAATATTCGCCCTGTATGGAAAGGTGATAAAGGTCGGCACGCACGGATCGGCAAGCGCTTGCGTGTGGTTGCCGTAAATAAAGCAAGCTTTACCGCGATATGGCTTTATTACCTTTTTGTTTTCGATTTTGTGCCCGAATTTCAGCTTCAGGTAACAGAAAGCCACGGGGATGGCGACTATTCTGTACCAAAAAAAATGTAAAAATTTCTCAAACGGCGAGTTTCTTTCGTACTTATAGTCGCCGTCGATCTTCTTCGGCGTTATCTCTGCCTCGGAAAACTCGTCGTTGAGCTCGTCTTTATAATAAATAACTTTGGGTTGTGTTTTTTTCATATTATCAGACCTTTTAATGAGTTTGCTTAGGTTGTTTCGGTTCTCACACTTCGGGGCGACATGCAAGCTTGTAGTAATATTCGCCGTTCTCAAAGCTCAGCTCAACGCCGAAAATATCCTTGATAATGTTTGAACTGCAGATCTTGATCGGACTTCCCTCGGATACGATTCTGCCGCCATTCATAATTACGATGCTGTCCGAAAAGGTGAGGGCGAGGGGAATATCGTGCATCACTGCCACAATTCCTTTTCCCGAGTCGGCAAGCTCGCGAAGTATCTTCATGAGCTTGAGTTGATGTGAGATGTCGAGATAGGTTGTAGGCTCGTCAAGGAGTATATACTCGGTATCCTGAGCGAGCGCCATGGCGATGTACGCATTCTGCCTCATACCGCCCGAAAGCGATAACATAGGTCGATCCGCCAATTCGGATATACCCACTCTTTTCATAGCCGCGTGTGCGATATCCACGTCGTTTGCGGAATATCTGCGCGGATAGCTCAAATGAGGAAATCTTCCGTGCAGTACCATCTGCCCGACCGTCATGTCGGGAACGTTCTTCCCCTGCGCGAGGTATGCGATACGTTTTGCTGTCTCTTTTCTTTTTAAGCGTATTATGTTTTCGTCGTTCACCGATATTTCGCCTTCAAGGCAGGGAATGATTCCCAGAGCGGTCTTCAAGAGCGTGCTTTTTCCGCATCCGTTGGGGCCTATGATACTCGTCAGCTTTCCCTTCTCAAAGCAGATCGAAATTCCGTTCAGTACTTCTTTTTGCGGGTATCCCGCAGATTTTACGTTAAGCTTGATCACGCGAATGTCCTCCTTTTCCTTTTATCAAAATAAATATGAAAAGAGGAGTGCCGATAAACGCCATGATAATTCCGACGGGTAGCTCGTATGGAGCGAAAATCACTCTTGAAAGCGTATCGCAAAGTGTTACAAATCCCGCGCCGAAAAGGGCGCACAGTGGCAGCAGATGTGCGGAGCGATTTGTGGCGATGCGCCTGACGATATGTGGGACGATAAGTCCGACGAAGGATAACAGCCCCGCGATGCTGACCGCCGCGCCTGCAAGAAGCGCGGAGAGTATCAGAAACACGACGCGCATGACCGAGGTATTAAGACCAAGCCCCTTTGCGTTTTCATCGCCGAGCGTCAGCACGTCGAGCTCGCTTGAGAGCGTGAAGATAAGTGCGGTTGCGGCAAGTATCATAACGGCGGCAGGAATGAGCTTTGCATAAGTTACCGAAGAAAAATCACCAACTCTGAAATCGTTGCTCATAATGCTCACGTCGGGGACGAAGGTGACAACTGTATCCGAAACAGCCCCGAACAGGCTGTTAAGAGCAACACCCATCAATATAACGGTGCCTCGCGAGGCGCCCCATTTTTTTGCGCCCATGCTTACGACCGTTACTGACACCAAAGCACCGATGAAGGAGAAAAAGGAGAGCTTCCAACCTCCGACGACACCGAAAGCCGAGCAGAGCGTCACCGCAAGTCCCGCGCCCGAATTTACACCGATTATGCTCGGAGAGGCAAGTCTGTTGGCGAGAACGCTCTGTATGACCGCTCCGGATACCGCAAGTGCCGCGCCGCACAAAAGGCTTGCTGCCACTCTCGGGAAGCGAACGTACCAAAATATTTTTGTGTCGGCATTGTCAGCGCCGCCGGATATCAAACCGCTAAGACTGAGCTTAGTTGCTCCGAGCAACAGACCGAGAAGTATCGATATGACGAGCAGAGCGACAGAGGCGGCATAAATATATGCAATCTTAATTTTATTCTTGCGTAAGTGTTTCATAAAGCTTCTGATAGGACTCTGCCCAACGTGCGTTCGGCTTGAGATTGAAGAGCTTTTTGTCCATCACGTGGATCCTTCCTTCTTTGACAGCCTCAAGCGTGCCCCACGCGGGGTTTTCGCTTATCATACCATCGAGCAGCGTCTTTGCCGTTTCGTTGTCGCAACCCATACCCACTGCAAAAATATGGTGAGGATCTTGACGGATTATGCTTTCAATGCTGAGGTTCTCAAGCAGACTCGTGTCACTGTCGGCAATATTTATGCAACCCATGTCCGCAAGCATCTCTCCGAGTATCGTGCCGTTGCTTCCTTTTGCTTTTATACTGCTTGCAGACACTCGCAAAAGCAGTATAGTATGTTCGCTTCGGTCGTACTCGGAATCATTATAATCCGATTTGATCGATTCGATCTGAGTCTGAACTGCCAATCCGTTTTGCTCGTACAGATCCTTCCTGCCCGTAATATCCGTGCAGATATCGAGCATTTGCAGGTAGTCCTCGAAATTATCAATGTCGAAATATGCGACCGTAATTCCCGCCGCAATCAGCGTGTCTTTCATGTTTACGTTGCTTGCCGTTGAAGAACTTGCGATAACGAGATCGGGGGCGGCGGAGAGCAAAAGCTCCACACTCGGCGAATGTGCGCCGCCGATATTTACTGCATCTCCAAGATCAAGACCGAAATCGCTCCATGCGTCCTCGGCGGCGGCGCAAAGCTCGCCACCCGAAAGCATCCAGACGTCGGCAAAGCTTCCGATCAGCGCGGCAACTCTATTCGGATTTTTCGAGGCTGTTACCTCCCGCCCGAGGGCGTCGGTAAACACAACGGTATCGGTATCGGTCTGCGAGTTATCCGAGCCGCAGGATACAAGGGGTAGGCTTATCAGCACGGAGATCGCCGCGACAAGCGCAATGATACGTATATTTAAGTTAAGACTTTTTTTCATTTGTTCTCCCGACACGATTCGACCTTATTGACATTTTGCGCGAAGCATGCTATAATAACATTTGTATAAGATTATTATATCATATGAACCGAAATATGTCAATCGGAGCAAAAATAAAAAATTGAGAAGATAGATAAGCGTTACGGAGGAAAGGACAATGAGCATTACAAAAGAGCAGATCACGAGCGTAAAGGGAAGAGGATTTCTTCTGAACAGAGGTACCGAGCTTTTCTCGGGCAGAATCGTTACCGTTGCGGGATCGTTTACCCCGGATGAGCTTCGCGCAGTTGCAGAGTGCGCGGACAAATTCGGAAACGGAAAGGTAATATTTACGTCAAGACTTGCCGCAGAGATCGTGGGTATCCCCTTTGAGAAGATACCCGAGGCAGAAGAGTTTATGAAAGAGAGAGGTCTGTATTTCGGCGGAACGGGTGCGAAGATACGTCCCATCACCGCTTGCAAGGGCACGACCTGTGTTTACGGAAATATCGACACTCAGGCGCTGGCAAAAACGGTATACGACAAATTCTATATCGGCATGAAGGATATAAAGCTTCCTCACAAGTTCAAAATAGCCGTCGGCGGCTGTCCCAACAGCTGTATGAAGCCGAGTCTTAACGATGTCGGAGTTGAGGGATGCAAGTGTTTTTCGTTTGATATTGAGAAATGCCGCGGATGCAAAAAATGCGTGATCGAAGCAAGCTGCCCGACAAGGTCTGTCTCTGTCGTAAACGGAAAGGCTCTTATAAACACCGATACCTGTACGAGCTGCGGCGTTTGCGTAGGCAAGTGTCCCTTTGGCGCTTTCCCCAAGGAGGCAGAATCGGCATGCCGTATATACGTCGGCGGAACATGGGGCAAGACCCAGCGTATGGGAACTCTTTTGAGCTCACTTTACACGGTCGATGAGGTTCCCGAGGTCATCGAGAAGGTCATGCTTTGGTTCAAGGAGAACGGATTCGTCAAGGAGCGTCTCGGAGCCGCTATTGACAGGATCGGGATCGATGTGCTTGAAAAGGCTATAGCGGGCAACGACCTCATAGACAGAAAAGAAGCAATTCTTGCCGCTCCAATACTTGAAAGAGGTTAAACAAGTGCTTTTTAAAGTAAATAAAACTTATTGAAAGGCTAAGAAATGAGACAAAAGATACTCTTTGACGATGATTGGATATTCCATCAGGGCGACCTTGACGACCGTATCCCGGTCGACAAAGGTCCGATATATATGCAGTCAAAGACCGAGACCATGCTCTGGGGCCCTGCTTCGGTAAACTACATAGGTGCCTATGACAACTACCGTACCGACCGTGAGGTATCACGCGATGCATGGTATACCGTGACCCTTCCTCACGATTACATAATCTCGCAGACTCCGGATCCTGCACAGAACAACACGCTCGGATTCTTCAAATACGAGAATGCATGGTACCGAAAGGAGGTTTATCTTGACGACTCCGATAAGGATAAGCGGCTCACGCTTTTGTTGGAAGC
>CAYQEY010000108.1:0-5314 GCA_964416635.1 uncultured Lachnospiraceae bacterium
GTTAACTACGTTGGTAAAGGAAACGTTACCGTTCGCGTTACCGATGATACCGCCGATGTAGGTAGAACCGGAAATAACGACCTTTGTATCCGCAGAACCGTTATTGGAGTTCTTTACAGTGGTAGTTGCGCCGGCGTTTGCGGCACCTGCGAAACCGCCGACGTACTGACCGCTGACATTTGCATAGTTGTTGCAACCGTCGATAGTAAGGTTGCCGCCGTGTGACCAACCTATAATTCCGCCGCCGGTTAACTGACCGGTGATAACACCGTAGTTGTCACAGTTATTGAAGACCATAGAGTTTGCACCGCCGGAAACGTCACCTGCGATACCGCCGGCGCTCTTTCCGCTTCCGCAGACTACAGCAGCGTAGTTATCGCAGTTTTCGAACGTGAGCACACCGACCTTGGATGTTTCACCGATAAATCCGCCGGCATTAAGACCGGTAGACTTAACTGTGATCGCAACGTCTGCAGAGCCGTTGTTGGAGTTCTTTACGACGATACCGTTAGCTGTCCAAACGTGACCGAGGAAACCACCGGTACGATCTGCACCCTGCATACTTGCGTAGTTGTTACAGCCGTCAATAAGTACCGAACCGATGTTCGCGCCGGCAACAAAGCCTGCTGCGGAACCTTCGGCTACAGTAACGGGAGTGTAGTTATCACAATTCTTGAATACGAGATTGTGAGAACCTGCCCATACTGCACCAACGTAAGGAGAAAAGCTTGCGGACTTGATTCCGCCGAGTCTTACGTCAACGTTTTCGAAAGTAACGTTTCCGGAATAGAGATGTACCAAACCGTAAGGTGTGACTCCCTCACCTGCAAGGGTGAGGTTCTTGATCGTGGAGTTCGCTACGGAGCTGAAAAGACCCTTTGCATCGCCCTCAATGGTAATGGTGTGACCGTTACCGTCGAAGAGGTTGTTGTTGAGAGCCTTGTCTGCGCGATCAGCCGCAAGAGTAATGTCCTCTGTAAGGTAGTAATTGTGACTTTCCTTCATCGCGTAGAACTCTTCTGCGGTCGATACCTTTGCACCTACAGCTCCGTCTTCATCGGTAAGAGCTCTCATCTCAAAATCCATGAAGATGCTGTTTGTGGGCTGAGATACAACGTTCGACTTACCTGTATTTCCGATGATACCGGTAGTGAAAGCAGCGTTCTCATTGGCAACTGCCAGGAGAGTGCTGTCCCCGGGATACCAAGCGGGAAGAAGCGTATCGGTCGCACTGCCGAATCCGAGTGTCTCACCGGGACCTACATTGATGTTGTAGGAAGTGAGGTCTATAGTTTCGAATGTGCCGGCAGTAAGCGAAGCCGGATCTACCAAAATGACGTATGTAGCGACGGGAGACGATGCTACCTTGAGATCGTCGATGTCGAATACGGAAATGGTAAATCTTACTTTACCGTTATCTTCCTCAATGGGAGCATTCAGCTTCTTTATGGGAAGAGTAATATTGAGGATATGCTGGTTCGAAAGCTTTTCCTGTGCTTCAAGCTGGTTGAAAGCAAATGGCGTTACGAACGCATTTGTTGCAGCAGCATCACCCTCAAATGCTTGTTCAAATGCCTCATAAGCGGCCTCAGACAAGAATTTTGTTGTTGTTTCAACCGCGGGGGCTTCGGCAGCGTCACTTGTATCGCTATCGAGAACCACATCATCGGTTGAAGCAGTAGCAGATACGGGAATTACTGCAAGCACGGTCGCGAGCATCATTGCCATAACTACTAAAAGAGAGATAATTCTTTTCATACTTTTTCTCCTTGTTTTATTCCATGCAGACACAATGTCGGCAATTATGGTTATAAGTATTATAGCACTTATTTTTCCAAAAGTCAATTTAAAAGTAAAAAAAGTTGGTTATTTTTTTATTTTTGTGAATCTTGCATAAAATTTGACGTGTTTATATGTGCAAAAAGTTTCCAACTGACTTATAATTTTTATTTTCTCGGCATTTTAGCTATATTTTTGCTTATTTTTAGGATGTTTTGCACAAACATCCCAAAATCTTGACTCCTCACTCCCGCGCGCGCACGTGTATATATAAATATTGTAGGAAATTTCGATGCCCACGCTAAAAAAACAACAGGAACATCCTGAATAAAATGCTTTCCCGGCAGCGATGAGCTCTCCGAGAAAGCTACCTCAGAAAAACTACTCGTTATCAGATTTAAACCGCATAAACCGGTCTTGATGCCATAAACTTCCCCGCAGCAAGTTCTTTGCGACGCGATCGCCACGGAGCGAAGCGGAGTTATTCTTCGAAAGAAAGGGGGCAAAAAAAGAAGAACTACTAAAAAGCTAACTGAAAAACTAAACTTGACTTTGCACGCATTTTCTGCTAAAATAAATAGATGTAGATAATTTTACTGCGATCAAGGCGGCAGAAAGGCTAAGAAATGTCAGAAATTACAGATATTGTTATTATAGGAGCAGGACACGCGGGAATAGAGGCGGCGCTCGCGGCGGCGAGAACAGGTGTGGATACCGTTCTTTTTACGATGTCGCTTGAATCCGTTGCGAATATGCCCTGCAATCCATCGATCGGCGGCACCGCAAAGGGTCACCTTGTGTACGAGATCGACGCCCTCGGCGGGGAAATGGGTCGCGCAGCCGATCTTGTTACGCTTCAATCGCGCACGCTCAATCTCGGAAAGGGTGCGGCGGTACATTCAAAGCGTATTCAGGCAGACAGAAAGAAATACCAAAGCATTATGAAGCACACACTCGAAACCACGGAGCACCTGCGTCTCGTTCAGGCTGAGATCGTGTCGATCGGGGTCGAGGACGGTCGCGTCGTGTCGGTCACAACCCGGCTCGGAGAGGTCTGGCACTGCCGCGCGGCGGTCATCTGCACCGGTACGTATCTTGACAGCCGAGTATTCATCGGCGACGTGAACTATCAGAGCGGTCCCGACGGCTTTCTTGCCGCGAGCGGACTCTCGGCTTGTCTCTCCGATCTCGGAATACGCCTCATGCGCTTCAAGACCGGAACTCCGTCGCGCGTCAACCGCCGCTCAATTGATTTTTCCGAGCTTGAGCGTCAGGACGGTGAAGAAGTTATCACCCCCTATTCCTATCGCACCGACGACAAATTTTTCGACGACCGTGAGCAAATTCCATGTCATATCGTTTACACAAATGCCGAAACTCATCGGATCATCAGAGAAAACATCCACCGCTCGGCAATGTATTCGGGTCAGATACACGGAACGGGCCCGCGTTACTGCCCATCCATTGAGGACAAGCTGACACGATTTGCCGACAAAGAGCGCCACCAGCTCTTTATTGAACCTGTCGGAGAAGACACCGACGAGATGTACATTCAAGGCTTTTCAACCTCGCTCCCGGTAGATGTTCAACGTGAAATGCTTCATTCGCTCAAGGGATTTCATGACGCTGAGATAATGCGTTACGCATACGCGATCGAATACGATTGCGTCGATCCCACCGAGCTGTATGCGACTCTTGAATTCAAGAATATCCGCGGACTTTACGGCGCCGGGCAGTTCAACGGCACCTCGGGCTATGAGGAAGCTGCCGCGCAGGGGCTTATCGCGGGGCTTAACGCTTCACTCTCGCTGCGCGGAAAGGAGCCGCTGATACTCACCCGTTCGGAGAGCTACATAGGCACGCTTATCGACGATCTTGTAACCAAGGGCACGAACGAGCCCTACAGAATGATGACCTCGCGCTCGGAATACAGGCTCCTGCTTCGCCAGGACAACGCCGACGCACGACTGACCAAGAAAGGCTATGACGCCGGACTTGTGAGCGAGGAGCAATATCAGGCATATCTTGCAAAAGAAGCGGCGGTAAAAGCTGAGATCGAGCGTCTCGAGCGCACCCACGTTTCTCCGCTTGCGGCAAACCCTTTTCTCAAACGATCTGGGCTCCCCGAGCTGAACAGCGGAGCGTCACTTGCCGACCTTTTGCGGCGTCCCGAGGTGACCTATGATTTGCTCGCTCCGCTCGACACCGAGCGCCCTGAGCTTCCGCCGCGTGTACTCACTACGGTCGAAGTAAGCGTCAAGTACGAGGGGTACGTCAAGCGTCAGCTTGCCGAGGTTGCGCGCCAGGCGCGTCTGGAATCAAAAGCGCTTCCCAAAGATCTGGACTATTCGCAGATCAAGGGTCTGAGACTTGAAGCCGCGCAGAAGCTTGCGAAAATAAGGCCTTTGACGGTTGGGCAGGCGGCGCGGATCAGCGGAGTGAACCCTGCTGACGTGTCGGTATTGCTGATATACCTCGGGCTTAAGTAATGTTTCACGTGAAACATTGACAGAATTTATCGAGTACTTCACATCAAACGCCGAAGCATATCGATCAAATGCTTCACGTGAAACATTGATCAGACCCGGAATAAAAATTAAGGAGAAAACCGTGAATTTTGAAGCTTTTAAGCAGAAAACATTAAATATATTTGCGCTTAATCCCGTCTTGCCGACCCCAAACACCGAGCAGATCGAAAAGCTTTTCTGCCTGACGCAGATAATGCTTGATGTAAACGAGAAAATGAATCTGACAGCGATCACAGAGGAATCGGCTGTGATAATGAAGCATTATGCCGACTCTGTGAGCATCTCGGATATGATTCCCGAGCACGCAAGCGTGATAGATGTCGGTTGCGGTGCCGGATTTCCGACCCTGCCGCTCGCAATTTTCAGACCGGACATAACTTTGCTGGGACTTGACGGCACCGCAAAGCGCATTGAATATGTTAAAAGCACCGCGCGAGAGCTTGGGCTTTCAAACGTTTCCGCTATCGCCGGTCGTGCGGAAGAATACGCATCCAAGCCGGATTTCCGCGAAAAGTTCGATGTGGCAACCGCAAGAGCCGTTGCAGCACTGCCGATACTCAGCGAGATCTGTATTCCATTCGTTAAGCTTGGCGGAAAATTTCTCGCAATGAAAGCCGCTCAGGGCGCCGAGGAAGCTGCTATATCCGCGCGTGCCATCGACCTTTGCGGCGGAAAAATATCCTCGCAGGTAGATGTCACCCTTACCTGCAACGGCTTCGACTTTGAAAAACGTATCATCGTAAGTGTTGATAAAATCTCGCAAACTCCTGCTAAATACCCCCGCCACTATTCTCAAATATCCAAAAAGCCTCTATAAACGGTTTTATTGGTTTTAGTTAGTTTTTTATTAGTTTCTGCTACCTTTCTTTCGCAGAAAGGTAGCACCAAAGAACTTGCTGTGAGGAAATTTTATGGCATCAAGGCTGGTTTATGCGGTTTAAATTTGATAACAAGTAGTTTTTCTAAGGAAGCTTTCTCGGACAGCTCATCGCTACCGAGAAAGCTTT
>CAYQEY010000109.1:0-4964 GCA_964416635.1 uncultured Lachnospiraceae bacterium
GTAGGGAGATAGATAATCGCAGAAGCGTAGCTTCAGACCATTTATTGACCGCACGGAGATTTTCGTGCGGTCAATATTTTTTGCCGGCTCAGACCGGAGGAGGTTTATTTATGGGAACAAATACAAACAGAACAAAGCGGTTAACGGTGAGTGCGGTTATGATTGCAATTGCGATCGCAATTGCGGCAATATGCGCCGCAGTACCGTTCCTCAATCTGCCTTTCGGCGGAGGATTTACTATAGCAAGTATGCTTCCGATCATAGTGGTTTCATACATGTACGGAGTTAAGTGGGGCTTGTGCACGGGATTTGTATATTCAATTATGCAGATGCTGCTCGGCTTCAATACTGTAAGCTCGTTCTTCCTGCCGGGAGACTCTCAATATGTATGGTATAAGGCTGTTCTTATCTGCCTTATCGATTATGTGATAGCATATACTGTTCTCGGCTTGGGCGGTATTTTCCGCAAAAAACTGGACAAGGCAAAGGCTCTTTGCTTAGGAAGCATTGTCGCGCTTCTTCTGCGTTATATTGCACATATTATTTCGGGAACTATATTCTTCGGTTCGTGGGCAGAGTGGTTCTTTACACAGGAGGGATTCTATTCATTCGGTGCTAAGATACTTGAAAGCTTCTCAGGCTTCGGTCTTTCCCTCATCTATTCTATAATTTACAACGGAACTTATATGATTCCCGAAATAATCATTACCGCAATTGCGGCATTGGCAATTTCAAGGATCTCTCAGATAAAGGTCGAGGAGTGATCCTTCATTCCGATGACTTTAATTGCCGCGGGGATTCACCTTTTTCTTGACAAATCAGGTTTTTTATATTATAATGTAGACCGTAACTCCGCCGAACGGTCGCGCGGTATTGTGCCGAAAGGTATTACCGTGAGGAAAGTCCGGGCTTCACAGGGCAGGATAGCTGATAACGTCAGCCGGAGGCGACTCCCGGGAAAGTGCAACAGAAATAAACCGCCCGCAAGGGTAAGGATGGAAAGGCGAGGTAAGAGCTCACCCACTCCTATGGTAACATAGGTTTGCTGTAAACCCTATCCGAAGCAACACCGCAGTCGGATGTTTGCCCGACGTATATCCGCAGGTGGCAGAAGGCATTTGCCTTCGAGCTTTACGGTGACGTAAAGCAAAGATAGATGACCGTTCTCGACAGAACCCGGCTTACAGATAGAGTTCAATCAAGATGGTTTTCAGCACGGTCGGACGGCACATTTTTTGCCGGCGGATTGCTCTATGGACGTTTTTTATCAACGCTCAAATATATTTTAGGGAGATTTTCAAATGAAACGCACAGTATCTGTTTTGATTGTATTGACGCTGTTGCTTTCTGTTTTTCTGACTTCCTGTAACATGGTCTCGGATGAGGTTATAGACGGCACCGAAGCGGAAAGTAGCGCGTATACCGAGCAGGAGACGGAAGAGACGACCGAGAAAGTGACCGATAAAACGAAGGAAGAAGACCCTGACTCCGACCCCGACCCGGAACCGGAGCCCGATCCCGACCCGGAGCCCGACCCAGATCCCGATCCCGATCCCGACCCGGATCCCGACCCGGATCCCGACCCGGATCCCGACCCCGATCCCGACCCCGACCCCGAGCCGAGCGAATATGTTTATTCGTATTCATATATAAACGATGCGACCTTCTCAAGGATAAAGAACATATATGAGAACGAAAAACCGAATGTAAATGCGTATGCTTTCAGCGTTTCTCCGTTCGTTCTTGCCGACCTTTTCGGTATGTCGGGTGCGGAGATCACCCAAATATCCATTCCCGTCTGGGGAACGGGTAAAGCCGATAATGACGGAAATTACGTTTTTACTCTAAGCATATTCAAAAACGATCTTGATTCGATAAAAAATTCTTCGGCGGTACATACATATCATGTAAAGATATCCGGTTCAAAATACGGATTGAGCGATTCAATGTCGAAAGTTTACAAATTTATAGACGTTGATCTGTCGGAATACGGAATCAAGCTGGAGGAGGACGAGGCACTGGCGGTAGGAGATGTCAATGACACGCTTATTCCCGCGTACCTCGGAGCAGATCCGGATAAGATCAATCCTATATACAACATACTCAAAACCGAAGCACAGCAGATGCTCAGCTTTTCGGGACAGTGCGGAAAGGCACAATTCGTACATCAGACCAATTCCATATTCTTCAACTTTACTCTCAAGCGTACATATGACGATAAGGTAAGCTATGAGGCGGCGAAAAACGAGGATGCGGAATTTGCAAAGATGATCGAGACACTGAAGGAGGAATACGGAGGTCTCAACCTTTCGGTATTCGGAGACAGTATATCTACCTATGCGGGTATATCCAACAATACCGATTATAATTCCACTATCGACAAAAATGCCGTTTGGTACGGTTCCGGAGCCATCAATCAGGCGCTTTTCTTTGACCACACGTATACATATTGGGGAAGTATGCTCCGCAAGCTTGAAATGGAGCTTTGCGTAAACAATGCCTGGAGCGGAGACTCGCTTGGTTCGGGACTTTTCAAGACCCGTGCAAAACAACTTCACAACAACGACGGTGATACGCCCGACGTTATTCTTGTCTATTTCGGAGTCAACGACTGCGGAGGTACCGGAGGCGGAGGACGCAATGTAGGCGATCTTATAACTCTTCTTAAAAACAGAGGAGATAAGAGCGAGAGAGAGGTTATTTCCGCATGGTATGAGAGTGTTCTGGCGAAGAACGGAAATTGCTCTAACTTCGACGAGCTTTACGCTACCATGCTCAACATAATGATGCAGGAATATCCCGGAGCGAAGATAGTTTGCATAGGGCTGACGTACAGTTCCGCGAAGAACAATACATGGATACCTCTTTACAATCAGGCAATTGAGGCAATAACCGATTATCTCGGAATCACCTACGTAAACCAGCAGAACGTTATTTCAAAGGATAATTACCACGCTTATATGCACGATTCCGGTGCCTCCTACTACCTGCATCCCAACGCTTACGGACACAGACTTATATTCGAAGAGATAGTAAGAACGCTTTACAAAGAAATTCAAAGCAAGAATGCTTGAATATAAAAACATAAAATTATTGAAAGGGTAACGAAATGAAACGTTTAATATCTGTATTGCTTATAACGGCTCTCATACTTGCCGTGATTTTGACATCCTGCAACGTATCGGACGAGAACGACGCATCGGAACCGTTTGCCTCTACGGCGACCGAAGCGCCCACCGACGCATCCACCGAAAAGCCTACCGAAAAACCTACCGAAAAACCTACCGAAAAGCCGACCGATAAACCCGAAGATCCTGATCCCGAGCCCGATACGACGGTGTACACCCACGTTCACTCGTTTATCGACGACGAGATCTTCGGCGAGATCAAAGACCTTTTCGAAACCAAGAAATCTTACGGAACGGCATACAGCACCGGCGGTGCTCCTTACGTTATGGCAGACCTTTTCGGTCTCTCTGATTCCACACTTAAATCAATTTCGATCCCGGTGATGTCTACCGGAAGCGTTGATTCGAATGGAAATTTCAAGTTTACACTCTCGGTATTCAAAAACGATCTTGAATCAATAAAAAATTCGTCGGCGCTTCGCACATATGAATTGGCGATATCCGCAGCAGAGTTCGGGCTTGAAGAAAACAAAGCAAATATATACAAGTTCATCACCGTAGATCTTACCGACTACGATATAGAGCTTGCAGCGAATGAAACGATAGCCGTATTCTCGGCAACCGATACGCTCATCCCCGCTTTCCTTTCATCCGATCCGAATAATACAAACCCGATATACAACATACTTAAGACCGAAGCTCAGCAGATGCTCAATTTCTCAACAAACTGCGGAAGCCGCCAGTTTGAACTCGGATCTAACTCTCTCCTGTTCAACTTTACATTTGAACGCTCTTATGTCGGCAAGGAAAGCTATGATGCCGCAGTTAACGAAAAAGACGACCTTGAGATGATGATCGAAGCGCTCAAAGAGGAATACGGAGGACTCAAGCTTTCCGTATTTGGTGATAGTATATCTACCTATGCGGGTATATCCAACAATATCAATTTCAACTCCACTATCGGCGGTAATGCGGTTTGGTACGGTTCCGGAGCTATCCAACAGGCACTTCTCTTTGACTATACCTACACTTATTGGGGAAGTATGCTCCGCGAGCTTGAAATGGAGCTTTGCGTAAACAATGCCTGGAGCGGAGATTCGCTTGGTTCGGGACGCTTCAAGACTCGTGCAAAGCAACTTCACAACAATGACGGAGATACTCCTAATGTTATTTTGGTGTACTTCGGTATCAACGATACATACCATGAGGGCAGAGACGTGGGCAACCTCCTCAACCTCATTGAGAGAAGAGGAAACAGGAGCGAAGATGAGGTCGTAGGAAAATGGTATGACGGAGTTATTGCCAAAAACGGCGAGTGCAGCACGTTTGATGAGCTCTATGCGACACTTCTGAATATGCTGATGGAAGAATACCCTGCGGCGAAGATCGTTTGCGTAGGACTCGTTCACAACGGAGCAAAGTCAGATTATTACAATGCGGAAGAGTGGGTCCCTCTTTATAATCAGGCAATAAAAGCTATAACCAATTATCTCGGTATCACGATGGTAGATCAGAATAACGTCATTACTTTGGAGAATAACCACGCATATATGCATGATACAAGATATCTGCATCCCAATGCATACGGACATAAGCTTATCTTTGAGGAGATAATAAGAACTCTTTATAAAGAGATAAAAGAATAAAAATCGGTTTGTGTTTGCCTTTATTGTTGCTGTCTGTCTTTTGAAAAATTTTGAACCAAAGAACTTACTGATAGGAAGTTTTATGGTATCAAGGTTGGTTTGTGCAGACTGATCGTTATAATTGGTAAGTTTTCTAGTCATGACCACCAGCCGTGCTGGTGGCTTGAGTAAGCCCCCTTGGGGCATGTCA
>CAYQEY010000110.1:0-4956 GCA_964416635.1 uncultured Lachnospiraceae bacterium
TCCCGAAGCATCAAATGCTTGTTAAACCGTTCAATCTCCGCATCGTCAAGAGATACTTCCTTTCTCCGTTCATCCGAGATTACACTCTCTGTAGGAGCGCCGCCCGCAATAACGGGTAATAACAGGATCCTATCGTCTTCCTTCAAAGCAGTATCATATTCCGAATCCGTTGCAATAGACACTTCATTTACGAAAATACTCACAAATGGGCGAAGGGTACCGCTTTCCTCAAATAAAGCCTTTTTGCTTTCGGGATACTCATCCTGCAACCGCCCCAGCACCCCACGAACCGTTGTTCCCTCTATCAAGACTCTTGACTTGCGTTCGGCAAAGGTTCTGAGTGTTGCCGATATATATACCTGAATCTGCATGATGCTTCTCCTTATGTCATAATTTTTTCTTCTTTTATCTCGGGATCGGTCGATAAGCTTCTTTCAAAGCAAGCCATTTGACATACACCGTCACGAATCGAAATAATGGGATATGAGTAACAGGGGAGCATATAACGTGCATCTTGTCTTGATACCGATGCATCGTAATTCGGATGCGAATGATAAAATCCGACGATCTCAAGTCCTTCCTGCTCTGCTGACGCTTCTGCCTTTGCAACCTCAAGAGGATCTATTACAAAGTGTGTCGTTTTCTGTTTTTTATCTCCTGCGTTCTCTGTCCGAATTGCTCTATATACGAATTTTTTCTCTTTTTCCCGCTTGCCGAGCAGGATACCGCAGCATTCCTCCGGGTATTCCGTTTCGGCGTGAAAATATAAAGCTTTTTGCGTCTCACTACTCAAAACCAACATTCCGCTCGCCTCATATAAAGCAAAGATTTTTGATACCATTATTATACTACCGGTCACGTTCTTTGTCCAATACATGATAAGTATATCGAGGTATAGATTCAACCTATAACAAAAGCGATACCGCACAATTCATATACGAATGTACGGTATCGCTTTACGCCTCAGTAGGCTTATGATATTCGGCTAAATACTGTTTGATCTCATCAATATAAAGGGCTCCCATACGGCTGAGCGGCATTTTTTTTCTCGTAATATAACCGATCACCATTCGATCTGCACTTTCCAGATCCTCGTACTCAAACGGAACTGCAATGTAATCACTGCCGTTCAACTCCTCACAAATAATACCCGAGCAAAGCGTATAGCCGTTAAGCCCGATCATCAGATTCAGCATCGTCGCTCGGTCATTCGCTTTGATCGTTCTCGCGTACTCGTTGGTGCTGAGTATCTCCTCAGCAAAATAGAAGGAGCTGTTATCTCCCTGCTCAAAGGACAGGCAAGGATATTCATTAAGTTGTTCAAAGCGGATCGACTTGCAGCCGGCCAGAGGATGTCCCCTCCACAGATATACATAAGCTTCGCAAGCAGTCAACTCATGAAATTCGAGATCCTTCGTATGCAGTAGCTTCGTAATTGCCATACGGTTGAAATTGCTCAGATATATAATTCCGATCTCACTCTTACCCGTGCTTACATCATCTATAATATCTCTTGTTTTCGTTTCTCTGATGGCAAATTCATATTCCGCTGTATTGAATTTCTTGACCATCTCGACAAAGCTCTTTACCGCAAAGGAATAGTGCTGTGTGGAAATTCCGAATTTCTTTTTCAGCGTACCCATTTTGCCGTATTTTTGCATCAGCGATTCATACTGCTGATATAATTGACGTGCATACAGTACGAACTCCACTCCGTCATTGGTAAGCGTTACGCCTCTTCCGCTTCTGTGAAAAATAGAAATACCGAGTTCCTTTTCCAGTTCCTTTACAGAGCTTGTCAGAGACGGCTGTGCCACGTACAAAATTTCCGCAGCCTTATTAAAGGAGCCCGTCTCGGAAATCGTGATCACGTAATGTAATTGCTGTATTGTCATAATGCTGCATCCAAAAATGAAATATCGATCCCGCTTGTGTTGTTCTCGCCGTTACGCATAAGATCCTTAATTGTGATACCGTCAAAATATTCATCGATCAAAGACTGCAAATTTTTCCACATGGATATTGTGCGACACTCGTTTAGTTTTTTGCAAGGCTCTGCTCCACATTCAAGGCAGGCAACCGGAGCAAGATCACCTTCCGCCAAGCGAAGAATTTCGCCCACGGTATATTCTTCGGGCTTCCTCGTCAAGCGGTATCCGCCGCCCTTGCCGTGCTGTCCTTCAACGATGTGATTTTGAGTCAACACAGGCAGAATGTGTTCCAAATACTTATGCGGAAGTCCCTGACGCTCCGCAACCTTTTTCATCGGAATATAAGAACCGTCGCCATTTTCCGCAAGATCAATCATAATCTTGAGTGCATATCTGCCTTTCGTCGATATTGTCATTTTCGTGTCCTTCCTAACTACTTATTTTTCATACTGTTGAAGCGCTCCAAAAAGGAGTGTTCTTCACCGTTCGTTTTATATCCTACCATAGTATCCAGACATACCGAATGTATACTGTTGAAAATACTTTTTTCTATCTGCGGATTGCTTCTTCTCAAACGCTGAATCAATTGCTTGATCTCTTGGCGTTTGGAACCGCCGCCTCCGTTATCACACATCGTACAGTTTTCGGTAAAACGGCAGGCACACTGTATAAACTCCAAGTCATTGTAGCGTTTCCAATTCAGAATATCCTCCTCGTGAATACAGTACATCGGGCGGATAAGCTCCATTCCCTTAAAATTCGTACTATGCAGTTTGGGAAGCATCGCCTGTAACTGAGAACCGTAAAACATTCCGATAAGCGTTGTTTCGATCACATCGCTGAAATGATGTCCCAAAGCAATTTTGTTACATCCAAGCTCCCGCGCCTTATTATAAAGATGCCCGCGTCTCATTCTGGCACAAAGATAGCAGGGCGACTCCTCTGTGCTGTTTGCAATCTCGAATATATTCGTTTCAAATATTGTAATCGGTATATGTAACAGGCTTGCATTGCTTTCAAGCTTCAGACGGTTTATTTCGTTATATCCCGGATCCATAACCAAAAACACAAGTTCAAACGGTACGTCGCTATGTCGCTGAAGCTGCTGCATCAACTTTGCCATCAGCATAGAATCCTTGCCACCGGAAATGCAAACAGCAATTTTATCTCCCGCTTCTACCAGCTCGTAACGCTTGACAGCCGCAATGAATGGGTTCCATAAGGTCTTTCTGTATTTCGTAATGATACTGCGTTCAATCAGCTGATAAGGCTCCAACTCTCTGCTCATATAACCAACTCCTTATAGCATAGTTCAAATATTTTCAGAAAATCCGCAAGCTCCTCACATGTTGTCAAGTGACTGAGGCTGATCCTCCACGAAGCCAACGCATTTTTTCGATCTCCGCTGACAGCAAATACTGCTCTTGACGGTGTATTTTCGACAGAACAGGCCGATTTCACGGATACACATACTCCGTGTCGGTCAAGAGCCCTCTGAAAATCGCGGCCTCGCGTTCCCGCTACACTGATGTTCAAGATGTGAGGTACGGCGTTTTTCGGACTATTAAAGCGAACTTTCGGATATGTGGATAAGGCTTCTCTCAAAAACAAATTACTCTTTGTGACCGCCTCACTATTTTCTTTTTGATCTATAAGAGCAATGCGCAAAGCCGTTTCCGTGGACGCAGCAAGTGCCAACGTAGGTGTTCCGCTTCGGTAAATCGTTGTACTTGCGCCTCCGTGTATTAAAGGCTCGATAATCAAATCCTTTTTCTTAAAAAGAAATCCACAACCGTTAAGTCCGTAAAATTTGTGTGATGAAAAGCTCATTGTATCCACACCGTCGAAAATCAACGGCGTTTTCCCTGCCGCTTGTGTAGCATCTACGTGAAGTCTGCACTGCGGATATGCCCTTACAATTTGTGCTATTTCACGGATCGGTTGTATTGTGCCCAGTTCACTGTCAACCGCACAAACGGCAACCAGTACGGTATCTTTTCTTATCAATTCTGCAAGATGCTCCAAGGATACCGTACCGTCTCTATTGATATCAACAAGATCGATCTCATACCCCTGTTCTTGCAGAAAGGTAAGGCAACCGCTGACGGAACTATGTTCAAGCGCGGTTGAAATGATGTGCTTCCCGATATGACGCGACGTTCTTGCGATACCCTTGATTGCAAGGTTATTCGCCTCGCTTGCTCCGGAGGTATATATGATCTCCGATGGCTCCGCGCCGATAAGCGTTGCAATGGATTCCGTGATTCTGTTCATTTCATCCTTTGCCGCCAGTCCTGCTATATGGTTTGAATTAGGATTACCGATAAAATGTTGCTCTGTTTCAATAAACCGTTGCAATACCCTGTTATCTGTCGGTGTATTTGCTGAATAGTCCAAGTATATCATTTGTCCGCTTCTCCAAACCTTGTGAGATCCTTTATGACCTCTCCCGCAATAATCAGACCGACCACCGACGGTACAAAAGCATTACTGCCGGGAACCTGTCTGCGTTGTGTACACTTTCTCGCGGTACCGGGAGGACAAATGCAATGCGTCCTGCAGCTGATCGCCATATCATCGATCGGAGTAATCGGCTTTTCCTGCGAATAAACGACCTTCAGGTTTTTCACGCCTCTGCGCCTCAGCTCGTACCGCATAACCTTGGCAAGCGGACAAACCGAAGTTTTATAAATATCCGTTACTTCAAATGCCGTGGGATCGACCTTGTTTCCCGCACCCATAGAACTGATGATCGGAGTTCCTGCGGCTTTGGCATTCATAACAAGCGCAATCTTTCCGGTTACGGTATCAATGGCATCTACGATGTAGTCGTACTGCGAGAAATCAAATTGCTCTGCCGTTTCGGGTGTGTAAAAGGTCTTATAGGTACGAACAACCGCCTCGGGATTTATTTCCGCGATACGCTCGGCCGCAACGTCCACTTTGTATTTTCCGACCGTCTTTCTTGTTGCGTAGATCTGTCGGTTGATATTGGTCAGGCACACCTTGTCGTCGTCAATCAGAT
>CAYQEY010000111.1:0-4954 GCA_964416635.1 uncultured Lachnospiraceae bacterium
GATCACAGGCTTCTTTATGATATTTCCCATCTGAAGCATCGAGGTTCCGAGACCTTGCGAAACCAAACCACCCCATTTGTTTTCGCGGAAGCTTACAACCGCAAATCCAACCATCTGAGCACAGCATCCTGCTACAGCCGCACCGCCTGCGAGCAAAAATCCCTCCGACGTTCCGTTGGCTACAGCCGCAAGATACGCCGACTCCGAGAATATCATGGCGCATATTGCCGCACTCGATATCGGCAGAGTGAGTACAACACCTACGACTACCGACACAACGATTCCCATGATCAAAGGCTGGAAGGTCGTAGCGGTTGCGATAAATACGCCGAGATAGTACATAACATATGAGACGATCGGGCAGAGCAACCAAGAAGCCGCAAAACCGATCAGCAAGGTAACTACGGGAGTAACCAGAATGTCGACCTTTGTCTTTTTGGATACGAGCTGCCCTATCTCTGCCGCAATTATGACCGCAAAGAACGCACCCGCAGGACCGGCGGAATAAAAAATGTTACCTACGCCCTCGTTTGCGGTAGCAGCCCACTTTACCATGGCACCGTTTTGAGCGATAACAGCGCCCATAGCATTCGACATGGCACCGACCGCCGCGCATGAAAAGACGACCAATGGGTCGGCTTTCAGCTTGTATGCTATTGCAACTCCTATAGCCATACCCGTTGCCGCTTTTGCGTAAGTAGCGATGGTGTTCAAAAATTCCAGGTTCGTATACTTTCCGAGAGTGCCGAATATAGTGCCTATCAGCAAGGACGCGAAAAGTCCGAGAGCCATAGCTCCCATTGCATCGATAAAATACCGATGCAAATACTTTTTTAATGTGTTCACAATCTAACCTCCTCAGTGAAACAATATTATAGAAATTTATTGGGTAAAGTATACCATATCTTACCGATATTTTCAAGATAAATTTTTAACATTCTTGTACTTAGGTGAAGTAAATTATTAAAGCATTTTGCACAAAAACGCTCCAAACATATTGACTTTAAAGGCTGTTTGCGTTATAATGTAAAATAGCAAATTATTTGTCAAGGAGTATTTAATAATGATCAAATTAACAGACCACGGTGTTTTTCTCGAAAACGGCAAGGTAGTCGAAAATTCCTCCGTACCTGCCGCCGAAGCAAGGAAAAACACCATCGCATATTCGATGCTGCAAGCGCACAACACCACATCGTCCGACTCTGACGATCTGCGCATAAAGTTTGATGCGCTCGTATCGCACGATATCACATACGTCGGTATAATACAGACCGCGCGCGCAAGCGGAATGACCGAATTTCCGATACCCTACGCCATGACAAACTGCCATAACTCTCTCTGCGCTGTCGGAGGTACGATCAACGAGGACGACCACGTTTTCGGTCTCTCTGCCGCTAAAAAGTACGGCGGTATCTATGTTCCCGCAAATCAGAGCGTGATCCATTCCTACGCGCGCGAAGAGCTGGCAGGATGCGGCAAAATGATACTCGGCTCGGATTCTCACACACGCTACGGCGCTTTGGGAACGATGGGTATAGGTGAGGGTGGACCCGAGCTTGTAAAACAACTTCTCAAAAATACATACGATATAAAAACGCCCGAGGTGGTTCTCGTATATCTTACGGGTACACCCAAAAAAGGTATCGGTCCTCACGACGTTGCTATCGCGCTCGTCGGAGCTACCTTTAAGAACGGATTTGTAAAAAACAAGGTCCTTGAATTTGTCGGACCCGGCGTAAAGAATCTTCCCATAGATTTCCGTAACGGAATCGACGTTATGACTACCGAGACCACCTGCCTGTCGTCCATCTGGGAAACAGATGAAATAACCGAACAGCATTATATTGCTCACGGCCGCAAGGAAGATTACAAAAAGCTTTATCCCAACGGAGTTGCTTACTACGACGCGATGGTAGAGATCGACCTTTCCGCAATGGAATCCATGATAGCTCTTCCCTTCCACCCCTCGAATGCGTACACTATCCATGAGTTTATCGAAGACGCCGACGCTATACTTGCAGGCGTTGAGGAGGAAGCAAAGAAGAAATTCGGAAAGTGCAGCCTTGACCTCCGCTCCAAGGTGAAAAATGGTCAGGTCATCGCCGATCAGGGCATTATCGCGGGCTGTGCGGGCGGTATGTTCGATAGCATAGACGAGGCAGCGGCAATTCTTCACGATCAGAGCACGGGCAACGGTTATTTCTCGCTTTCGGTATATCCGACAAGCGTCCCCGTATCTCTTGAACTGACTAAAATAGGAGTCACGGCAGATCTGCTCAGCGCAGGTGCGGTGATCAAGCCTTCTTTCTGCGGCCCTTGTTTCGGCGCAGGCGACGTTCCCGCAAACAACGGTCTCTCACTCCGCCACACGACCCGTAATTTTCCCAACCGTGAAGGCTCAAAGCCCGGCGAGGGACAGCTTTCGGGCGTTGCGCTTATGGACGCGAGAAGCATTGCGGCGACCGCTCGCAATGGCGGCGTCATTACCGCGGCAACAGATGTTGATTATGATTACACTCCTCATGAATATCACTTCGACAGCTCTGTATACAAAAAGCGTGTTTACTACGGATACGGCAAAGCCGATCCCTCTGTCGACCTCATTCTCGGTCCCAACATCACCGATTGGCCCGCGCAGTACGAGCTTTCGGACAATCTGCTTGTAAAGCTTGCGGCAGTTATACGCGACCCCGTTACCACTACCGACGAGCTTATTCCCTCGGGAGAGACCTCGTCCTATCGCTCCAACCCCCTCCGCCTCTCCGAGTTTGCGCTCTCAAGACGTGTACCCGAATATGTCGGCAGATCAAAAGCTGTTGCGGCACTTGAGGCGGCAAGAAGAAAGGGTGAAGCACCCGAAGAACTTGTAAAGGTGCTTTCTGCCGTCGGCAATGCGGATGAGCTTATAAAAAATACTCAGTTTGGCTCTTGCGTATTTGCTAACAAGCCCGGCGACGGATCGGCGCGCGAGCAGGCGGCATCCTGTCAGAAGGTGCTTGGCGGATTTGCAAATATCTGTTACGAGTTTGCAACCAAGCGCTACCGTTCAAACTGCATAAACTGGGGCATTATGCCTTTCACGCTTGCAGAGGATGCTGAATTTCCCTACGGCGAGGGAGACTACGTATTCGTTGAGGGTATAAGACAGTCTATAATTGACGGCAAGGAGAAATTTGCCGCTAAAGTCATCAAAGCAGACGGCACTGTTGAGAATATCGCACTTTACGTCAAGGGACTTACCGACGATGAGCGCGAGATCATTCTCGACGGTTGCCTTATGAACTACTACAAAAATCATTCGGTAAACTGATATTAAACCTTTATTTTTCAAACTGTTCGGAGGTATTGAACTATGAAAAAAATCCAAATGAAAACACCGCTCGTCGAAATGGACGGCGACGAAATGACCAGAATCCTCTGGCAGATGATCAAGGACGAGCTTCTTATTCCATTCGTCGATCTCAAGACCGAGTATTACGATCTCGGACTTGTTGAGCGCGAAAGGACACGCGATCAGGTGACGATCGACAGCGCAAACGCAACGAAGAAATACGGCGTTGCGGTCAAGTGCGCTACTATAACGCCCAACAAGCAGAGAGTTGAGGAATATAACCTCAGCGAGATGTGGAAGAGCCCGAACGGCACGATCCGTGCCATTCTCGACGGGACCGTCTTTCGTGCTCCCATACTTATAGACTCCATCAAGCCCGCAGTGCGCAACTGGAAAAAGCCGATCACCATCGCACGTCATGCTTACGGCGATGTCTACAAGTCTACAGAATACCGCACAACGGTGCCCGGCAAGGCAGAGCTTGTATTTACGGGTGAGGACGGAAGCAGCTTCAGAGAGACTATTTACGACTTTGAGTGCGGAGGTGTTCTTCAGGGTCAGTACAACAAGGACACGTCTATACGTTCCTTTGCTCACTCTTGCTTTCAGTACGCAATAGATACGAAGCAGGATCTATGGTTTGCCACCAAGGACACTATATCAAAAAAGTACGATCAGACCTTTAAGCTTATTTTCCAGGAAATATTCGACAACGAGTACAGGGAAAAATTTGATGACCTCGGTATCACCTACTTCTATACGCTTATTGACGACGCTGTAGCAAGAGTTATCCGAAGCGAGGGCGGATATATCTGGGCTTGCAAGAATTACGACGGAGACGTTATGTCGGATATGGTATCCACTGCTTTCGGCTCGCTCGCCATGATGACGTCTGTCCTCGTTTCTCCCGACGGAAATTACGAGTATGAGGCGGCTCACGGTACGGTCACACGCCACTATTACCGCTATCTTAAGGGCGAGGACACCTCCACAAATCCTATGGCTACCATTTATGCATGGTCGGGTGCTCTGCGAAAGAGAGGTGAGCTTGACGGGCTTAAAGATCTGGTGGATTTTGCAGACAAGCTTGAAGCAGCCTGCATCGATACCCTTAACGACGGCATTATGACCAAGGATCTTGTCGGACTCGTGAGCGAGGGCTATGAGGCACACTCGGTAAATTCTATTGGCTTTATCAAAGCTATCAGAGAAAGGCTTGAAGCGAAGCTCGCTTGATCTTGCGAAAAGAAAACACCGACAGGGGTATCTATCCGCTTGCGAGCATCGACCAAGGCTCATCCCGGATAGCCGCAAGCTTTCGAAAAATCCAAATCAAACTTTTTCCTCTTGACAGGTTATTTTGTGCAGCCTATTTCAAAATAAAGATAAAAAAGTATAAAAATCAGGCTCGGAATTCTCATCCGAGCCTTTGTTTTTGAATCAGTACTTTGTTATACTATGATTATACGTAAATCAGGTCACGCCGTAATAGCGACACAGAACATCATAACGCTCAATTAACCATTCACGCATATAGTCCATCTGCCCGGTAATCGTCGTTATGCGTCTGATAGCAGGAGAATCCGGCCATACGCGCACGCCCATTATTTGCCAGCGTTCATA
>CAYQEY010000112.1:0-4681 GCA_964416635.1 uncultured Lachnospiraceae bacterium
TGAAAAAATGGGATTCAGAATCACAGGTGTCAAGCCCAATGCAATTCGCTTGAAGGATGGAACACTACTGAATGAATATTCCATGATTCGAGAGATCAAGCGATAAATTCCGATCTATCGAGTAGAAGCCCCCGACAGACCTTGAAAATCTGCCGGGGGCTTACCGTTTTCGTACCCTAACGGATAATGACCTTATATCCCGCGGCGGTGACAGCCGATCTGAGAGCGTCCTCGTTTACGGAGTCCTTGGCAACGACGGTAACGAGCTTGGTATCAAGCTCAGCTTCGGCAGATCTAACGCCTTTTACGGCGAGGAGAGCTTTTTCGACGTGGGCTTTACAGTTGTTGCACATCATTCCATCGACCGAAAGTGTTACTGTTTTTGTTTTACCGAACATATCATTATCCTCCAAAGATTTGTGAATATAAATTTTCTTATATCTCAGTCTGAGTGAATTCATCACGACGCACACCGAAGATATGCTCATTGCGGCAGAGGCGATCATCGGGGAGAGTGTAATGAAGAAAATGGGGTAAAGCACGCCTGCGGCAATCGGGATGCAGACGGCGTTATAGAAAAGCGCCCGGAAAAGATTTTCTTTGATTATCTTAATTGTAGCGCGCGTATCCCCGCCGCGCACGGCTCAATTGTAAAACGCAGTTTTACAATTGACCGGTACATCCATAGCTATTATACACCCTCACTTAAAATATGTCAAGAGAGAGTCAGCATATGCTAAGCGTATTTTTCAGCATAACTTTTCTGAACATAATTAAAAAGCGTTTTGACGATTTTTAAACCTTCAAAACGCTTTTTATATGACCGATGCTTTTTGCTTTAAATACAACAGACCCTGAACGAATTATTCAACCGAGGTATCCTTTTTTATAGACTCAAGCGCGTTATCGTCGAAATATTCAAGCGGATCAACGGCGAGATCTCCGACCGTTATTTCAAAGTGGAGGTGAGGCTCGTCCGCGACCTCGACCATGGCACTCTCACCTACGGTTGCTATAAGCTGTCCCGATCTTACCGAAACGCCCTCTGCTATACCTTCGGGAAGAGTTTCTGCAAGGTTTTTATAGATGGATACGCAGTCGCCTGAATGTTTGATGGCTATACAGTAGCCCATGAGTGTGTCGACCCATATCTTGGAGATCTTTCCGTCCGCCGCGGCATAAACCGGGGCATTTTCCTTTGTCTGGAGGTCAATACCGAGATGAACGCGGTAATCCTGCATTGTCGGTGAAAATACCTGCAGTGTGGGGTCGTGCTTTGATGTGAGATTTCCGCTTACGGGGAGAATAAACGAAGGGATCTTGTTACCCGTAGTTGAAGAATTGTTCTGAGGTGCGGTAGGTTTCTCGCTCTGTGTCGGCTCCGTTGGAGCTTCGGTAGGTTTTTGTGTGGTCTTTTCGGTAGACTGAATATTTGTACCGTTCGGAGTTTCGGTCGGCTTTTTTGAACGGTTTGCCGAAACAGCCGCCACGATTATTACCACAAGTGCAACCGCAAGTGCAAGAAAGGTCAATACATACGATCGATTTACCTTTTTGTTTTTCAGTTTTTGCCAAAAGCTTGGCTTATTATTAAAAGATGAAGGCATATTTTGTTGTACTCCTTTGTGTTATTTACTGACACTATTTTTAACAGAGAGTATTGCTTTTATTCAGCTTTCGGAAAAAATATAATTTCAAAAAAAATTAAAAAATAGTTAAAAACTATTGACATGTGGTGGAAAATATGATAATATATATGTGGTTTTTAAAACTATATTTGGAGTTATTAAATCTTATTTTTTTGTCAAAAAACACTTTTAAGGAGAATCGACATGTCAAAAAGCGAAATTATTCACATTTTTTACGCTTGCGACGATAAATTTGTTAAATTTACCGCATGTTCGCTTTACTCTATCCAAAAGAATGCGTCAAGAGAGCGTAATTACCATATACACATTTTACACACGGATATTACAGAAGATACCAGACAGAGAGTGCTGGAAATGGCGGACGAGAATTTCAGGATAACCTTTGACGACGTAAGCGCGTACCTCAACGACCTGTGTGAGCGTCTGCCGCTCCGTGATTATTATTCAAATACGACGTACTACCGTATGTTTATAGCAGATATGTTTACCGACCTTGAAAAGGCGATATATATTGACAGCGACACGATAGTTCAGGGCGATATTTCAAAGATGTACGATGAGGACGTTGAGGATTACGACCTTGCGGCTTGCCACGAGCAGGCGATGGTTCAGGTCGACGCATACGGAACCTATGTCGAAAAGTGCCTCGGACTTGACCGCAATCTCTATTTTAATGCGGGTGTGCTTCTTATAAACTGCAAGCGCTTCAGAGAAAAGAAAACGCTTGAGCGCTTCGTAAAGCTGCTCGGAATATACAACTGTCGGGTCACTCAGGATGAGGATTACCTCAATCTGCTCTGCCGTGACCACGTGAAGTTTTTGCCGCAGACCTGGAACAGCGAGGTGTTCGGCGAGATGCTCGACAGCCCCGAGAACTGCAACATAGTCCATTATATAATGGTGGAGAAGCCTTGGCATTTTCCCAATTGCAGACTTAATGATATATTCTGGAAATACGCCAAGGAAACCGAATATTATGAGGATATTCGCAGACTTCTTGCCGAGTATACCGACGAGCAGAGAGCGGCGGACAACCTGTCCTGCGACAGACTTTATCAGCTCGCCATTGATGAGGCGGCACGCCCCGACACCTACGTTGCGCGGCTTGCCGACATGCGCGATAAGGGCAGAGTCGAGATCGTGGAAAAGATCGCGAGATACGAGCGTGAGGGCCGCTTTGACGAGGACGTTGAGGAGGATCCCCCGGGACGTCAGATAGAGCCCGGCGAGGTCGACTACCTTCGCAAAAAGATCGGCAGTAAGGTCAGGGCGAAGATCGCATACGCCATGGCGCGTAGATTTCTGAATAATATTCTTGAGAACAAGCAGATGATCGTAAAGGATATCATCGGACTTGAGAATTATGCCGCAATTGACTGTGGAGCGGTAGTTACCTGCAACCATTTTAACGCCTACGACAGTTTTGCCATGCAGATAGCCTACGAAAGCGCGGGACAGAAGAAAAAGCGCAGGCTCTACCGCGTTATAAGAGAGGGAAATTATACGGCGTTTCCCGGATTTTTCGGATATCTGATGAGAAACTACAACACCCTGCCGCTCGCTTCAAAGCCCTCGGCAATGAAGGATTTCGTCAAAGCTACGGATGCTCTGCTTCAGGAGGGCGAGCTCGTTTTGGTATACCCCGAACAGAGTATGTGGTGGAATTATCGCAAGCCCAAGCCTCTCAAGAGCGGTGGATTTTATTTTGCGGCAAAAAATAAAGTTCCGGTCTTGCCTTGCTTCATCACTATGAAGGACAGCGAGATCGTCGGGAATGACGGATTCCCCGTGCAGGAGTATACTATCCACGTGGCTCCCCCCATATATCCCGACGAAAACGCTACCATAAACGAAAACTCGCAGATGATGTTGGAAAAGAACTTCGAAGTCTGGAAGGAGATTTACGAACAAGCGTACGGTATCCCGCTTAAATATGAAACAGAGAAGGAAGCTTGAGCTTCAGTCTTAGCCGGTTTGCGTCAGTCTTTCGGTAACATCAAGGTCTGTTTGTGTTGTACTGATATGTTTTAAAACCAAATTCCGCTATAAATCGTTCTCGGACACTGCACGTCCCGAGAACGATTTTTATTGCGCAATTTTAAAGCGAGAAGCAAGGGAGCGGCTACGTAAGAAATCAGCCGCTCCTTGATTTTTTGGTACTGCCTTGCCGGAAAGAAAGACAGCAAAAAACCCGACACAAACTACTGTCTCAACACATATGTTGACAAAAAAGGCTGTTTGTGCTATAATCTTTATACCCGAAGGACCGGAACGACAAGAAAATTCGCTCGTGTTTTTTCTTGCTAAAGGGAACATACTACCCACAAATATAATTTTTCGAGGTAAGATAAATGAGCAATATTGATGAAGCAAAAGAATTTTTCAGCAACGATCTCTATGCCTCTCAAACGACGGGCATTGAGATAATTGCCGCCGAGCCCGGATACGCAAAATGCTCTCTTAAGATCGAGGACAGGCACAAAAATGCGCTCGGACAGGTCATGGGCGGTGTTTTCTTCGTTATGGCGGATTACGCATTTGCCATAGCCTCAAACTTTAAACAGCCCTCGACCGTTACCCAGACCTCGCAGATCGTCTATCTTTCTGCCGTCAAGGGAACGACTCTATACGCCGAGACCGAAAAGATCCGCAGCGGACGAAAGACATGTTTTTACAAGATCTCGATATACGACGACACGGGCGCACTCAACGCATACGTAACGACGTCGGGATTTATCGTAGGATAAAGCTCCAAAATGAAAGCGTTTTGACGGTTTGTCAAAACGCTTTTTCAGTGCGCCCGGGCGAGCCGACGGTGCCATTGTTCGCAAGCATTTGGATCGTGGCAGACGGCGCATCATAATTGCGGCGTGAGAGATCGTCGTACTGCCCTTCGCTCGGTCGAAAAGACGAAATTTTGTGAAATTCTACGCTTCGTGGGTGTGAAACGGGAGAGCCTTGAGTTATAATGGACTCATAGCCGATCGTAAAAATCAGCGATTTCAAATCAAATCCGTTTTTTCGGTGGCTTT
>CAYQEY010000113.1:0-4662 GCA_964416635.1 uncultured Lachnospiraceae bacterium
ATCTCGGTAAGGGCGCTTCGGGCGCGGCGGTTGAATGCATGAATATTCTCATGGGGGGTTGCTTATCTTGCCGGGGGAACTTACTCGGAAAACGGAGATGCTACGCTCTATGCCGTATGGAGTCCCAACACCTATACGGTGCGGTACAACGCAAACGGCGGCTCTGGTGCTCCGTCTGCACAGACAAAGATCTACGGTAAAACTCTGACTCTTTCCGGAACAGTTCCGACGAGAAGCGGATATACCTTTATCGGTTGGGGACTGTCCGGTTCAAGCACCTATGCTTCCTATCAGCCGGGAGATTCCTATTCCACAAATGCAAGCAGAACTTTTTATGCGGTTTGGGAGAAGAATCCTCCTGCCACCTATACGGTAGCGTATAATGCAAACGGAGGCAGTGGGGCACCGACAAGTCAGACCAAGACGGAGGATGTTGCACTAACCTTGTCAAGCACAAAGCCTACCCGAAGCGGATATACCTTTCTTGGGTGGGGGCTTTCCCCGACATCGACAAGCGCGACCTATCAGCCGGGCGGCAGCTATACTTCAAATTCTTCCGTTACCCTGTATGCGGTGTGGTCGTGAAACCAATTTTGTCAAGGGCAAAGTGAGTATATTTACAAAAAATTAATCTTTTCATTTTCAAATGCGGTCTTTGATCTTTTGAAATGTTTGCTGTCATCTGATTTGTCCTTTCTGCAAAAAAAGAAGCCAAGTGCTCGACTGAGAAGCATTTGGCTATGTATGCAAAAGGTTTTTCTGTATCTTTAGCAGGACAATAATTGTTTTTCGTTAGTTCGAATCAGGCTATAGGTCTAAAATCTCGAAGTGCATCTTCAAAATCACAAAAAATTTCAGAATCAAAATAACGGAGAAATCCCTCGAAATCTACGTTTTTCTCGTTTTTTACATATGAGGTGAAGTATAAAAATACATTGATTGAAAATGTCGCTTTGTTTATTAGGGCACATAGAATTCAAGTACAATTTCCAGTGCTTATCTTTTTTCGAACCTGCTGAATGGGGTTGTAAAAACTTATTACATCATCGTTTTATGATATTGTTTTTGTCTTGCCCGCAGATTATTTCAATAGTCTCAGCCATTTGCTCCACCGATTCGTAGAATCCGCGTTTGATCCATTCATCAAGCAAACCGAATAATGCGTATGAATAAAATCTGCTTTCATAACATTCAAAAGCGTTTGTACCATACTGCGGCATCATCACTTCATAAAACGCGTCGTAAACGGTGGACTGCAAGTTGCGGCGGTAAATCAATTCCAGCAGATTCTTTATGCTGTAATTAAAATTAAAAAAATCAACGGCGTTGTCCAATGTAAATTTTTTGTGTTCCTCTAAATTATGTTCCTCAGCCCATCTTTCCCAAAGCCGCACAATCTTATAAGTCAACACTTCATTTTTCGTCGTAAAGTTTCTGAAAAAGGTTGTTCTTCCAACGCTTGCGACATCCACAATTTCGGGGACGCTTATTTTTTCTATTGGTTTCGTTTTCAAAATCTTAATCAAAGCATCTGCCATACACTCTTTCAGAAATTCAGTCGTTTTTGCATTACCGCCCATTTGTTTATCTCTCCTTAATAAAGGTACTTTTTTCGACAATCGTACCGATTCCTTTCGACATACTTGACAGTAATAATAAAAGTGGTACAATATATACATAAAGATACTATCGTACCTATAATAGTATATCATATCAATATCAAGCTGTCAAGAGGTGATTGTTTAATGCTGAAAGTAATCCTGTTCGATCTTGACGGAACATTACTGCCTATGGATCAGGATGCGTTTACAAAAGCATATTTTAAGTGTTTGTCTGAATTTCTTGTTCCCTTTGGATATGAACCGGAAGAACTGATTGACGAGGTTTGCCAAGGTACATACGCAATGGTTAAAAACCGTGGCGAAAAGACGAACGAAAGCGTGTTTTGGGAAACGTTCACAAAAAAGTACGTTAACGCCGTGCAGGACAAGCCGCTATTCGATAAGTTCTATCTCACAAAATTCGAAGATCTAAAAAGTGCATGCGGTTTCGATAATCGGGTGAGTGGTTTAATCCAACTCCTGAAATCCAAAGGATTTACGCTTGTTCTTGCTTCGAATCCCATTTTTCCGAAGGTGGCGCAAGAGAGCCGAATGAGGTGGGCTGGGTTGGATATTCACGATTTTGACTATATAACATGTTACGAAAACTCGTCCTATTGCAAGCCTAATCCCGACTATTATACAGCCATTACCAAAGCATTGAGTGTCGCTCCTGAGGAATGCCTGATGGTGGGAAACGACGTTGACGAAGATATGGTTGCAGAATCAATCGGAATGAAGGTATTTTTGCTGACCAACTGTCTTATAAACAAAGGGAGAAAGAATATATCGGTATATCCGAAAGGCAATCTTGAGCAGTTGTTAAGATATCTTGAAGAAGGAAGAAAGTACGGGAAATAACTCGCACAATAATCTATAATAAAGAAAGAGAGTGATAAATGATGGAAGAGGAAAAACAAAATATAGGTGTAATAGAAACGGAATCGAACAAAGAAGAATCAACAATAATTACAAGAATAAAAACTAAAAAGAAGCGTAAGGGGTTAATTATATCGCTATCGCTTTTAGGCTCTTTGTCCGTTTTGATTGTTGCAATTATCATTGTGAATCAACTTACCGTATATCCTTTTATATCCTTGTTTCGTTGGATGACCGGCTTGGGTGAGGAACAAGGTAACATTGGACCATATGCAGAACAGATCGAAAAAGTAAAAGAAGGTCCTGTTGCCATAGTATCGACAGAAGGATATCCCGATGCAGAGCTGACATTCTACTATCCCGATGATAGCAAAGAAACTCATCCTGTAATTCTTTATATTCATGGAGGCGGCTGGAGTGTCGGAAGTGCGAAGGCAGTGTCTTCTTATGCAAAATTGTTGGCTTCTAACGGATATATTGTCGCTAATGCAGAATATGCTCTTGCCCCGGAGAATCCGTATCCAGCATCTACATATCAGTTGGTAAGTGCCTTGAATTACCTGTATGAGAATGCCGATAAATATGGTATCGACAACAGCAAAATTTTTATCGGAGGAAATTCTGCCGGAGCACATTTGTCGAGTCAGCTTGGTGCCTTGGTGTCCAATCCGGAATATGCAGATGAGGTCGGAGTAGAAATTGTATTTCCATCCGAATGTGTGAAAGGCTTGCTATTGTTTAATGGAGTATATAATTTTGACAATGCTGGAGACTGCAAATTCCCGTTTTTTGACAGACTTTTGTGGTCATATACGGGTGTGAAAGATTATAAAACGTATGCAAAGCTTGATGAACTTTCTACATTAAAGCACATCACTCCCAATTACCCTACAACATTTATTACAGTTGGCGATATTGATCCGTTAGAGCCTCAAACTATTGAGTTCATTGATAAACTTCAAGCACTGGGTGTTGACCATACTGCGTTGCTTTGGAGCGGTACAAATTCAAAACTGTTTCACGACTACATATATGAGCTTGATACCGAGGAAGCGCAAAAAGCATATAGAGCGGTTGTAGACTTTCTTACCGCATGTTCTCAGTAACAAACATAGAATATTCTGCGGATCAGATACCATAAAGAAACAGGAGAAATGTTATGTTCTACAAAGAAATATGTAAACCTCACCCCAGCGATTATACGCGAAACGGAAAAATATCTTTTGAAGCGATTTTGCAGATATTGGAGAGCGTGGCAAGCAACCATTCTGAAAGTGTCGATGACAGCATAGCCGATGCGAATAAAAACGGTATTGCGTGGATTTTGACAGAGTGGCGCGTGAAAATCCTTCGCCGTCCCGAAAGCGGTGAGTCCTTACACATAACCACATGGGTTCGCGGCAAGGCTCCTGCAAGCGCCGTGTATCGGGACTTCCTTTTGACCGATAAAAACGGCACTGAGCTTATCCTGGCAGAGGCAAAGTTTGCTTTATTTGATCTTGGCACATCAAGACTTACACGCATTAGCGAAGAATTGCTTTCTCTGTATCAGCCCGAAGCCAAAACCATGTTTGAGGATGCACAAAGACTGCGCGCACCGTCAGAGTTTACCTCAGAAAAAGAACTGCAATTACGCCGTAGTGACATTGATTTTAACGGTCATGTACATAATACGCGCTATGTTGATTTAGCTACGGAGGTTTTACCGAACGATATTTTCGCCAAAGATGATTTCATGGAATTCCATGTTTTGTACGTAAAGCCCGTTATGGAAAGCACCGTTGTTAAAGCTAAATATGTTTTCAAGGACTCCGCGCATCTTGTGGCGGTATATGCAGACGACGTTTATTGTGCCTTGGTTGAGTTCAAATGATCATTCTGGGTATTATTTTTGCACTTCTTGTGCTTATGATTACAGCCTCGTATTTAGCATACAAGAAAGCATTTTATGTCCCCCGCAACCGCAAAGATGACATTTACGCAATCCCGTCCGGCGATCAATACGAGAGAGTCAAAGGCACCATTATCTCATTGATCAAAGAAATAGATTCCCTCGCTTATGAAAGCATATTCATCACAGCATTTGACGGAGTAAAACTGTATGCAAGATATTACCATGTGCGCGACGGCGCTCCGCTTCAAATTCAGTTTCACGGCTACAGAGGTTCGGCTTTTCGGGATT
>CAYQEY010000114.1:0-4648 GCA_964416635.1 uncultured Lachnospiraceae bacterium
AGTTTTATACTTTCCACCCAACTGCCTGTTCACGAGACTCCACAAAGCGGCGATAGATTCCACCTTGTCGCATAAGCTCGTCATGTGTACCACTTTGGACGATTTTTCCGCTGTCAATAACGAGAATGTTATCGGCATGACGGACGGTTTTCAGTCGATGAGCAATCATAAGGATCGTCTTTTCCTTTGTGAGTGCTTCAATAGCGGATGTCAACTCCTGTTCGTTTTCGGGATCGACATTGGCAGTTGCTTCGTCAAGAATAATAATGGGTGCATCTTTCATAATGGCACGAGCTATGGAAATACGCTGTTTTTCGCCGCCGGACAGGCTTGCACCACCCTCACCGATAACGGTTTCATACCCGTCGGGCAAAGCCATAATAAAATCGTGACAGCACGCTTTCTTTGCCGCTTCGATGACCTTTTCCATAGGAGCATCTGGCTGACCAAAGCGAATGTTGTTGGCAATTGTGTCCCTAAACAGATAGACATTTTGGAATACAAAGCTGAAATTTTTCATCAGACTGTCCATACTGTATTCCTTTACATTTGTGCCGCCTAATTTCACACTGCCACATTCCACATCCCAAAAACGAGCAATCAGATGGCAGAGCGTTGTCTTACCACCGCCGGAGGGTCCGACAATAGCGGTAGTGGTTTTTTCTGGAATATGTATCGAAAGACCGTCGATAATTTTGCGTTTATCATAGGAAAACTCGACATTCTCCACATCAATATCATAGTTTGTCGGTGTAATATCTTTTCCGTCAGTGTCCATAGTGGGCATATTGAGTACCGACTGTGCTTTAGCAACAGACATATCAATACTTCTGAGCATCGCTGAATAACTGCCGGCACTGTCCAACGCACCAAACAGAATAAATGCAGCTATGACCATCACCACAGTGTTTAACAACTCCATAGAGCCGTTAAGGTAAAATACAATCGAAACAGTCGCAACTGCCACACCGATGAACTTAGCTGTAAGACTTTGCAAAAACATAATAGGAACAAAGTTAAGTTCAGTTTTAATACTTGCTTCGGTATTTTCATCAATAGCCCGATTTAATGCTTCGCTCTTTTCACCCGTTAAACTATAAGCTTTAACTTCGGCAATGCCTTGAATATACTCCAAAACCTTTTCGACGAGCTTTCGGTCGGAAGCATCCTTAATAGGAGCAAGCACCTTTGCTTTCTGCTGCAAAAGACTGTTTACGGCAAAGAATACGAGCACACCCAAAATCGCAATGCCGCCAATACGAAGATCAAAGCTGCAAATCATCAATACAACCACAGCGGTTGTCAAAATTCCTTGTGTTACCATCATTACAACACGGGCGGCAACATCTGCCAATGCCTCCATACTGTTTGTTGCTACCGAGGTTATGTAGCCGAGGCTGTTACGGTTAAAATATCCCATAGGCAAATACTTCAGGTGCTCTGCAATTTCAATACGCTTATCGGCACAAGTACCATAGCCTGCTTCACATTGAAGCATTGTTGAACGGTAATTCGTAATGGCATTTCCGGCAATGCTCACAAGCATTATGCCGAATGACAGGAGAATATGCTTTACCGTTAAATTTTCCGTCAATACACCCTGCAAGGTTACTGCAATGGCGGGGATTTTCATAGCTTCAAATAACGCCTTCAAAACACCGAGAAAAATGGATTTAATAAATTTCAGCTTGTTTTCCTTACCGCAGAAATCGAAAAAACGCTTAAATATTTGAATCATTGTTCCACTCCTCCTTCCATGGTATCTCGCACGGCGATATGAGAACGCCACATTTTTGCATACAGGCTGTCGGTTTCAAGTAACTTTCCGTGAGTTCCGCTTGCTCTGATGTTACCGTCCTCGACCACGAAAATTCGGTCACTGTTTGTGACGGTCGAAAGTCTGTGTGCTATAACAAGTAAAGTTTTGCCACAGGTCAGCTTTGCAACCGAGGACTGAATAAGTGCCTCGTTTTCGGGATCGGTAAATGCAGTCGCTTCGTCTAAAATTATGATCGGAGCATTTTTTAACATAGCACGGGCAATAGCAATGCGTTGCCGTTCTCCTCCCGAAATATGACCGCCTGCACCGCCGACTACGGTTTGATACCCGTTTTCCAAGCTCATAATAAAATCGTGACAACCGCAACTTTTAGCCGCTTCGATCACCTCATCATCGGTAGCACTCTGATTTCCCATACGGATATTCTCCATAACCGTCGTATCAAAAAGATAATTGTCCTGCGAAACATAGGCTATATTTCGATTATGTTCCTCAAGCGACAGAGTTTTAACATCAACTCCACCCAATGTGATACTGCCGCCGTTTACATCCCAAAGCCCTGCAATAAGCTTTGCAATTGTAGACTTTCCGCTTCCCGACGGACCGACAATGGCGTTGACCGTGCCCTCTTTGATTTCCATTGAAACACCGTGAAGAATTTCCTTTTCGTGATATCCAAAGGTTACATTTTGCAAAATTATGTCATTGTTTTTCGGCACGGCAGTTGAAACCGATGGGCGTTTCTGCTCCGTAAGCCCCAAAATATCCGTAACTTCCCCGATGATAGTGCCAAGCTTTGCGAGATCATCGCAGTATGACATAACGGTAATTAGCGATGATACAAGTCCGACCGAAAACAGAATAACCCGAATAAAGGTATTTGCATCAAGTGTTCCGGCACGGAATAAAATACCGCCGATTGGCAATACCGCAATCATCGTTGCGGGGAATATGGAGATTGCAAGACAAAAATAAATGTTGCACCGTCGCATCCATTCAACATAGCAGGAAGCACCTTCTTTTGCGGCAACAACAAACTTCTCATAGGAGCTTTCCGCTTTCCCGAAGGCTTTGATAACTTCAATTCCGTTTATGTATTCAACAGCAGTATCGTTGAGAATTTTCGTTTTGTTTACGGTGTTTTGAAAGCTTTCGGCATAGCCTCTTGTCATAAGAGCGTAACAGCCAAAGCCTATTGGTACGGTCACCAAAACAGCCAATGCCATACGCCAATCAAGTATAAATAAATAAACAAGCAAGGCAACAGGCACTAACAGATTTGATGTAAATTCGGGTATTATGTGTGCCATAGTTGTTTCTATACTGTCAATTCGCTCCACAAGCACATTTTTTACAGAACCCGACGGCATATCAAGGACCGTGCCTAACGGTACACGAGAAAGTTTTTCGCAAACACGCTTGCGAATATTACCGAGAACCGCAAAGGTTGCCTTGTGAGAAAGGGTGGTGGAAATACTGTGAAATCCGCAACGCCCCACCCACAGCACTGCCATAAGCAGGCAGTTTTTCAAATAAATATCTGCGTCCCTACATCCGCAAAGCAGATTTTCAATGATGCTTGCCATTACAAAATAAGGCAATATACCGCAAATCACACTGCAGACGGCGCTAAGGACACTAAGAACATATTTGGGACGGAATTTCCCTGCAAAATCCCAAATCCACTCCACTGTGGAGCGTTTCGCTTTTTGATTCATACTTTACCTCCTGTCATTTCTGTATTCGGTAGGTGATACTCCGAAAATTTCTTTGAATGCAGCTGAAAATTTACTTGGGTTGTTGTAACCAACTTCACCGGCGATTTCAATGATCCGCTTTTTGCGCTCACACACTAACATATCTGCCGCCATATTCATTTTATACCGTCTTATATAAGTGTATATGGGACTGCCGTAAACTCCCTTGAAGCCGTTTTTCAGTGCAGCTGTGCTAATCTCAAATCGTTCTGCCAAGCTTTCTGTCGTATAGTTTTTCGACAGGTTATCTGTCAGCAGCTTATGAACTGCCTTAATTTTTTCAACTTGACTTGAATAAAAGTACGGTCTATCGTCCTTGTATTCGGACAGTTCCAACGCCCTTAAAAACACAAGTAGCTCTATTATCTTGATTTTGAAATAATCCATACGGATTTTTTCGGGGACTCTGTAAAGCTCCGAAAAAATATGTTCAATGGCACTGTTCTTTCTCAGAATATAGATGCCGTCTCTGCCACAAAATTTATCCGCAAGCGAAGTCAGATCAACCGATACCTCGGGCATAGCCTGTTGCAGACTGTTTTTCGCAATATCCAAAAAGAAGCCAACCGTGATTCCGTGATAGTGCGACAGAGGAAAATACATATCCCCGTTATGACCGATACGGCGGTCACACCGTAGGTCGCCCGATTCCATATAATAGTGCATATCCTTGTCAGTCCGATGTTCGATTCGCCCCTCTCGGCAATGGTCAATGCAGAAAAGAGAAGCAGAGCTATTAAACCGACTGTAGCAATGAGACATATGAAAATCGTTGTATATTAAATACACACCGTCGAAAACTCGGTATATAGTCATCAATCCGTCACCGCCGGAATTGCTCATTTTCAACACCTTGCAGTCATTAGTTTCAGTCACTTCTTCTAAATTCTCATTCATATCCGTGTTATGAAGCATCGCCCAAGGATCGTATTCACTTCCCATATATGCACCTCCTCTAAAATAGTTAGCAGCGGCTAACCGCAGTATTTTAATAAAAGCCGCTTCAGCGACTTTTATATATTTATTATACCGATTATTCTTATAATTTCAAATCCGATCCGTCTTTTCTGCTCCATTTGGACAATTATTTTAGTTTAATTACCGTCACAAT
>CAYQEY010000115.1:0-4496 GCA_964416635.1 uncultured Lachnospiraceae bacterium
CCCGGGACCCACTGATTAAGAGTCAGTTGCTCTACCAACTGAGCTAAAGGTGCATATTTCTTCGCAACGACGATATTATATCACGGAATATTGGATTTGTCAATACTTTTTTAAAAAATTTTATTTTATTTTTTTGTGTTTTTTGCTTTTACTGTTTAAAGGAGTATCGTGAGATATTATGTGAAAAAAATTCTAAAAACCTTTGCTTTTTGTTCCGATGTGTGATATAATGAAAAAGCGAAGGCTATACCATTATTTGAGGAGACGGAAATATGAAAAAAACAATACTCAGAGAATATGCAAGACTTATTGCACAGACAGGTGTAAACACAAAAAAAGGTGACATTGTTATGATACAGGCGGGACTTGACCAGCCCGATTTCATTACGATGCTGGTTGACGAATGCTACAAGGCCGGTGCTGAGAAGGTCATCGTCGATTGGAGCTGCCTTAAGGTGGCAAAGCTCCACATCAGGCATCAGAAGGCAAAGGTCCTCGGCAGAGTGGAGGACTATGAGGAAGCGAGAATCAAGTACAGACTTGAGAAAAACCCTTCCATGATATACATAACCTCCGACGATCCCAACGGACTGGCAGGCATCAATCAGGCTAAATATGCCAAGGCCGTGCAGGAAAAGATGAAAGTCCTCAAACCATACAGAGATGCTATGGATAACAAATACAAGTGGTGTATTGCGGCAGTTCCGGGTGCTGAGTGGGCGAGAATGGTATTTCCCGGGGTACGCACTTCTGTTGCCATAGAGAAGCTTTGGAATGCGATACTTCTCACCTCGAGAGTTATCGACAAGGACGGCAATATGCTCGATTCCAATATCGAGTGGTTCAGACACAACCGCAACTTTACACAGCGTTGCAAGGCTCTTAACGAGGCAGGGCTTTGCAAGCTCGTATATAAGTCGTCAAACGGTACCGATCTGACGGTTGGACTTATGCCCGAGGGAAGATTTATGGGCGGCGGGGAGAACACTCTCGGTGGCGAATACTTCAATCCCAACATTCCCTCCGAGGAGATATTCACAACCCCCAAGGCAGGCGAGGCAGATGGTATAGTTTATTCTTCTATGCCGCTTTCGTGGAACGGTGAGATAATCGATAAGTTCAGTATCCGTTTTGAAGGCGGTCGCGCGGTCGAGGTAAAGGCAGAGAAAAACGAGGAGCTTCTCAAGCAAATGATCGCCATGGACGACGGAGCGGCAATGATCGGAGAATGTGCGCTCGTCCCCTACGATTCTCCCATTCGCAACAGCGGAATCATGTTCTTTGAGACCCTGTTTGACGAGAATGCGGCTTGCCATATCGCAATGGGAGAGGGCTTTACCAATACGGTCAAGGACTTCGACAAGTACAGCCGCGAGGAGCTCACGAAAATGGGCGTAAACGACTCCAACATTCACGTTGACTTTATGATAGGCACAGCCGATCTCTCTATCACGGGTATAAAGGCTGACGGCAGCGAGTTCCCAATCTTCAGGGACGGTAACTGGGCATTTTGATAAACCCTTGAAAAGCGGAGGATGCGCTATTGCATTTGCCGCGTTTACGGCAAGAGACTGTTTATTGCCAATGCATATGACTTTTCGGTTGCAAGTGTGGTGTGAGAGCAGAGGATGAGCGTTTTGTCAAAATTTTCGCTCTTGCAAAGTCCTTGAAGCAGTGACGGCTCTGCATAGCGAGGGTCAACTATTTCAAGGTCGTAATGAAGTGCAAGAAACGGGATCATCGAATTTGCGAAGCTGTCCTTTATCAGCAGCATTTTTTCGCGTTTCACCCCGGTGTCCTTTCTTACAGACAGATGTGCGTAATTTCCTCCGAGGAATACGCAATATTTATCGCTTCCGTCAAGAGCATTGAGGTCGTACAGACCCTTTTCGCTGTCTTGCGTACCGTGCACTGTAACACGGACTGAGGTATCGTCATCGTATCTGTACAGCAGTATCCGATCGGGTGATATCAGCGAGCGCGGAAGGGCAGAGCGACGGAACGAGCTTCCGTAGAAGTCGCCGGATACGCTTTGGCACGTAAAAAGTTCCTCGCCATACGGCGTTATTTCGAGTTCTTCGCAGAGAAAAACATACGCTGCGTAGGCTCCCGAGGTCGTCCAATGGTGGTCGGTTCGGTAGTAATACCTATGTGGTTCTTTTGAAACATAATTCAAAAAGGCATTCGACGTTTCGAACAGAGCATCGGACGGGGGTGCCTTTTTCAGTGCTTGCGGTAGATTGTTTGAAAATACCGATTCTTTATCCGGCGGGCAAAAAAATACGCTTGAGTGGTTTTTATCACAAAGCTTGGATATTGCCATGACGTTGTTTTGCAATATTTCGGTATTTAAGCCCTCCGAGCGTGCGACAAGTGTGTCGCCCTCGCAAAGACGCACTCCGTTTACCTCGCCGCCTGTACGCACGAGTTCGGCAAGCGAATACAGACTTCCGAAGCTTTCGCGGAAGGGAAGCTGATCCGAATAAAAATCTCCCAGTTCCGAAAAGAATTTTCCGCTCCCAAGAGAGTCCGCAGAAGGCTCGGGAAATGTTGCGAGCGAGCGATTTTCACGCTCAGAAAAGTTTTTTTGCGGCAAAAAAACTATAAGTGTCCCGATAAGCAGTATGAATATTGAGAACAAAGCAGTCAGTAAAATGTCAACGTATCTTTCAAAACGAGCCATACTTCCTCCGACATAACAGATAATAGAATTATTATTTACAATTTTTTTTCAAAACACAAAAATTTCTTAAAAAAAACACTTTAATTTACATGAAAATATGGTATAATATTATACGTGAGTTACTTTTTGAAAGGAGGCTGAAAGATGGGAAATAAAAGAGAACGCGCAAAGCAACTTCTGCAGGACAAGCAGTTGCAAGAAACAAAGCATTATTCCAAACGCTATGCCGCAACTGTGATCTCCATAGCATCGGCGGTTATCTGTATTCTTGCCGTTATTGGCGGTTTTTTGCTGAAAGATTATTTTTCAGCCGATAATCTTGAAAGACTTCGGGCGTACGTATCCGACAACTGGCTGGTAGGTACTCTGATATTTATCTGCATCTGCGCAATACAGGTGATTATTGCGCTTATACCCGGAGAGGCTGTTGAGATCGCCGCAGGTGTTATATTCGGTGCCTGGGGCGGAGCACTTATATGCCTTATAGGAATAATGACGGGAAGCGTTATCGTAATAATTCTTGTAAGGAAATTCGGAAGAAAGTTCGTTGAGTCTCTCTATCCGCGCGAAAAGATAGATTCTCTGCCTATCCTCAATAACCCGAAAAAGCGAAATATCGCAATTGCGCTTTTGTTTTTCATACCGGGAACACCCAAGGATCTTATTACTTATATAGTGGGACTTACCGAGGTAAGTATTCCAATGTACATTTTACTGACTACCCTGGCGCGTGTCCCGTCCATATTAATGTCCACGCTCGGCGGAAACGCTTTTGGAGAGGGAGATATAATAAAGGCTATAGTTATATTTGCCGTAACCGCAATTATAAGCGGAGCGGGATACCTTTTATACCTTCTTATTCAAAAGGGAATGAACAAAAAGCACAAGGCGGAACGGAACGGCAAAGAGACAGAATGATCAAATAATAAGCAAAATGTGCTGTTGTCCTGTCTCAGAGAAAACATACCGTTATACAATGAAAGCGTTTTGACGAGAGATCATCAAGGCGCTTTTTGGTTTTTGTCGGGAGCTTTTAAATTCAAGATATTCGACGGGGCTGAATATTAAAAAATTTTTCCCTGCATACTGCCCCCAAAAATCGAGGTATATCAAGAAATATTTTTGCCCGGCGCGGTTCGATCACGGTGCGCCACAGCCATTCAAGGCCTATGCTCTGCATAGCCTTTGGCGCTCTGCGTATTCTTCCCGACCACACGTCAAGTGCACCGCCGAGTCCCATGGAGAGCCTTACGCTCGTCAAGCGCGATATATTTTCGCTTATCCAGCGTTCTTGCAGTGGAAAACCTAAGCATACGATCAAGATATCGGGGCTTGCTGCATTTATTTTCTTTACTATTTCGTAATTTTGATCTCCGTTCTTGTCAAAATATCCGTGATGTGTTCCGCAAACGTTCAGCATCGGAAAGCGTATTTTAAGTCTTTCGGCTGCTTTGTCTGCCACCGACGGTCTGCCGCCGAGAAGAAAAACACGGTAATTTTGCTTTTCAGCCGCCGCAAAAAGATGCTCGGCAAGGTCTATTCCGGATGTTTGCGCAAGCTTTTGTTTGCTTTTGAGCCTTGCGGCAAGTCTGACTCCTGTGCCGTCGGGGATATTGATATCAGAAGAATTGAGAAGCTCTTGCAATGAAATATCTTTTCTTGCGGCGAGAAGCATCTGCGTATTCGGGGTAAAGAGGAGCGTTTGCTCACCTATCTTGAGCCTGTGTGTGATAAGTTCAAGCAGTTCTTTTTCTTTCAGTGTGCAAAGCTTTACCGACAGTATGTGAATACAGGGAACGGTCATAAAAAGTGC
>CAYQEY010000116.1:0-4453 GCA_964416635.1 uncultured Lachnospiraceae bacterium
CTATGTTACCATAGGAGTGGGTGAGCTCTTACCTCGCCTTTCCATCCTTACCCTTACGGGCGGTTTATTTCTGTTGCACTTTCCCGGGAGTCGCCTCCGACTGACGTTATCAGTTATCCTGCCCTATGAAGCCCGGACTTTCCTCACGGTAATACCTTTCGGCAACATACCGCGCGACCGTTTAATAGAGTTCCATACGATTATATCACGATTTTCACCTTTTGTCAAGCACAGTACTTCTCTTTTTTGGACACTTTGTACAGAAAAAAAGCGTTTTGACGCTCCTTTGCGGAGCATCAAAACGCCGTTCCGTTACGACTTTACATCAATAGTGATAGTTTATTCCCGCGCTCTTTATATCAATTCCCTCAAGAAGCGACTCGTCGACAACTACCTTATCCTTATAGGACGACACGTAATCTGTCATAAGCTTGCTTACAAGATCGTTCATGAATATATACGTACCCGTGCTGTTGGCTACAAATAAGTTTTTATATTCATCAAGTGCATACGCTCCGGGAACCGGCTCGTAGCGCATTATTATGTGGATTCCGTTCTCGGATCTTATCATTTTGTACTCCCCTACCTTCATTTTGAAAAGCGCATCCTGAATCTCGGAAATGGGATAGTAACCGTTACTGTACAGATAGTAGCCGTCGGGATATTCATCATAACCCTCGTCCTCGGTATACTCATCTACCAGAAGGTCAAATCCGATGGTATCTCCCTCTTTTACCTGTTCAAGTACAGTCTGTGCCTCCTCAATAACGAGCTTAAGCTCATCTCCCTCAAAGTCGCGTGTCATCGGCTCGTTGTCGGAATTTACGACCACCTCTTTGTGCGCGTCCTTGATCTTGTAGGCGATTCGTTCCTTGCCGTTCTCGTCGGTATAAACGTAGATGCGGTCGCCGTTCTTATCGGCTACCGTGTTTCCGTTTTCGTCGGTCTTGGGGGTCTTGGTGTTATCGTACGAGATACGTCCGGTTTCGGTGTAATATATATTATCTCCGTTTTCGTCGGTCTCGTATACGTATTCGTAGGTATAAAAGAATACTTGCTTGAAACGCGCATATGTGTTCTGATAATATTCCTCAATGAGGTCTGCGCTTACCTTGGAACCGTTCGTACCGAAAATATCCTCCTTCAGATAGGCTATCTTTGCCTCAATGATATAAGCCTCGCGCAAAATGTCGTAGTTTGCACCGTACTCGGAAAGTATAGAGTTAAATGTCGTCTTTGAGCCTCCCGCCACGTCCTCCAGCAGCTCTTCAAGCTCACTGTCGATCTCTTCGATATAGGAGTCGGGCAGCTTAAGTCCCCTCTCCTCAAAGAGTGCCAAAGCAGCTATATAGCTCTTTGCCGTATCGAGCACCATGTCGGTGTATACCGTGTTATAGGTCGTCTGCGCGGAAGCATCCACGATCGTATCCCAAAAATCATCCTTCTTTGCGCTTGCTCCGAAATAGTCGGAGGAGCAGAGCGTTCCCTTCATTCTCGACAGATAAAGCTCAAAAAGATTTACCGATATCTCGCTGCCCTCAAGCTTGAGCAACGGTTTTCCCTTTGCCGCACATCCTGCAAAGCAGAACAGCACGGTGCCGAAAATCAGGCAGATGGCAGTAATTCTTTTTATCGATCTCATTTTTATTTTTCCTTTCTGTTTTGGGTATCACATATATTCCTTCAAAAGCTCTTCGTATTTTTCAAACAGCACGAGCAGCATATCGGGCACATTATCCCCTCTCTGCTTTTTGAATATGATGCACGGCGGCTCCGACATCGTGACCTTTATTCTTCCCTTGTACTTCGGGTCGTCGGTAAGCTCTGACCACACCTCAAAATCAAATACCGAGGGCAATATCTTTATCTCGCTCTGCTCCTCAACGATGTTCAAAATTCCGCATCGCTTAGCCGCCGCTCTTACGAGAGCAACAGTCAACAAGTCGAGCGTCGGCTTCGGGATATCTCCGTAGCGGTCGATAAGCTCGTCGATTATATCATCCTTGTCCTCACGTGTTTCAAGCATCGCGATACGCTTGTAAAGTCCCATTCGCTGAGCCGAGTACGGCACGTACTTTTCTGAAATGAAGGCATCGCACCGCAAAGTCACCGTACATTCCGGCTTTTCCGGTATCTTCTCGCCCTTCTCCTCAAGTACCGCCTCATTCAGTAGCTTGATATACAGCTCATATCCCACCGCATCGAGATGTCCGTGTTGTTCCGCTCCAAGCAGATTGCCCGCACCTCTGATCTCAAGGTCGCGTATCGCTATCTTAAAGCCTGCTCCGAATTCGGCATAATCTCTTATTGCTTCAAGTCTTTTCGCAGCGACCTCGTTTACAGTCTTATCCTTAGGATAGGTGAAATAAGCATACGCTCTTCTTGAGGAACGTCCGACGCGCCCGCGTATCTGATGAAGCTGAGAAAGTCCGAGTCTTTGCGAGTTCTCTACGATAAGCGTATTGGCATTCGGGATATCTACGCCTGTTTCTATGATGGTCGTGCAAACCAGAATATCTATCTCTCCCGAAAGCATCTCACTCCAGATATCCTCAAGCTGCTCTTTATCCATCTTGCCGTGCGCCACGGTTATTCTCGCCTCGGGTATAGCCTTTGCAAGCCTTGCCGCACAGCTGTCTATGCTGTCTACGAAATTATACAGGTAGAACACCTGTCCGCCTCGCCTGAGTTCGCGCCGTATCGCCTCGAGAAGTATCAGCTCGTCGTATTCAAGCACGTATGTCTGCACGGGGAGTCTGTCGCCCGGTGCTTCATCGAGAACCGAAATATCGCGTATTCCACCCATTGCCATATTAAGAGTTCGCGGAATGGGGGTCGCCGTCAGTGTCAGCACGTCGATATTTCCCGCCATCTGCTTAAGCTTTTCCTTCTGCGCTACGCCAAAGCGCTGTTCCTCGTCAACTATAAGAAGCCCAAGATCCCTGAACTCTATATCTTTTCCTATGAGCCTGTGAGTTCCGACTATTATATCGGTCTCGCCTCGCTTCAGCTTTCTGAGCGAGTGCGCCTGCTGTTTCGGGGTACGGAAACGCGATATCATATCTACGTTTACCGAAAACGGGCGCATACGGCTTGTAAGTGTCTGATAATGCTGAAGTGCAAGTATCGTGGTCGGCACGAGTATTGCGACCTGCTTGCCGCCGAGCACCGCCTTATACGCGGCTCGCATGGCGACCTCGGTCTTACCGAAGCCAACGTCACCGCACAGCAGTCTGTCCATCGGCACGGGGCGCATCATATCTTCCTTTATGTCTTCAATGGCGGCAAGCTGTCCTTCGGTCTCGTCGTATTCAAACGCCGCCTCAAAGTCTGCCTGAAGATCGTCGTCAGGAGGAAATGAATATCCCGGTCTGCGCTCACGCTCGGCATAGAGCTTGATAAGATCCTTTGCGATATCCTTGACCGCGGCCTTGGCTTTTGCCTTTGCCCTTCCCCATTCGGTGCCTCCGAAGCGCGAAAGCTTGACCAGACCGTCGTCTGAATGTGCTCCGATGTATTTTGACACCATGTCGAGCTTGTCGACCGGCAGGAAGAGTCGGTCGCTTCCCGCATAGCGAATGTTTATATAGTCTCTGCTTACGCCGTCGACCTTAAGATTTTCTATTCCCATATACTGACCGATACCGTGTATCTCGTGTACCACGAAATCTCCCACCTCAAGGTCGTTGTAGGAAAGTATGGTCTCGGTGCCATCCTTTTTCTTTTTTCTGCGCTTGAGCTTTGAGGATGCCGTATACACGCCCTCGCGATTCTCAGGAACGGTTGAGAGAACGGCAACTCTCGGAGTTGTCAGCTCGTATCCCTTTATCTGATTTTTCCAGCCTACGAGCAGGGTGTCTGCTGGCAGAGTGTCGGCAGTATACTCTCCCTCCTCGGTCTCGGCGAAAGCAAGAATTCCGCGCTCGCCGAGCATATTACAAAGGTTTCTTGCCGCTGCCTCGTTCTCCGCTATGAGATAAATGCGATATCCGCCCCTCTTATAGCTTTCGATGTCCTCACACAGAAGTTCAAGGTTTTCGCTGTAAGAAACCATGTGCTTTGTGCGGAAGGTAAACATTGCGCCGACCTTTTTGCCCGACATTCCCTGACCGAGCGAATCAAAATGCACGGTTGCAGAGCCGTCGAGAAAGAGATCAAACATATCGGCGCTTTTTGTGTAATCGGTATATTTCGGCGCTATCGTGCCACCCTCAAGCAGCTCCTCGACAGTCTGATTGATATGCCACTCCGCCGCTTTGATCCTATCATATATTGCGTTGGTTCCGCGAACGAATACGGTGCTCTGCTTTGCAAAATAATTCAGCAAGCATACACGCTCGGGATATACAAGAGTGAGGTATTTGTCAAGAAAATTAAGCGCGACTCCCGTGTCTATCGGAGTTATCTCCGCCGTCATCTCCTCCATCGCACGCGCATCCTTGGATCTTGCAAA
>CAYQEY010000117.1:0-4440 GCA_964416635.1 uncultured Lachnospiraceae bacterium
CATATTTTTGATTGGATTTCCTTCCTTTTTGGGTCATATCATTTTAACATATACAAAAATATATAAAATATTTTCAAAAAGCTATTGACAAACAGAAAACTTGATGGTATAATTGTAAAGTATTTTGCTTTACATCGGTTTTTAGCCTTGAAGGGTGTAAAAATGTTTGAAAAAAATTTGGAGATCGGATATCTGCTCGACTTCTATGGAGAGCTTCTCAGTGATCGCAAACGCTCGGTAATGGATATGTATTACAACGAAGATCTCTCTCTTTCGGAGATCGCCGCAGAAATAGACATTTCCCGACAGGGTGTTCGTGATATTATAAAAAAGTGCGAGGACGAGCTTCTTTTCTATGAGGAAAAGCTGGGACTTGCAAAAAAGCTGAAGAGCGTTGAGAACACGGCATCAGAGCTGTTTAAGGCCTCAGAGAACTGCGATTTGCCTGAATCGGTCAATGCTAAAATTGCGGAGCTTCTCCGCACAGTAAAGCTTTAAATATTTGAAAGAGGGTGGTTTTATGTTTCAGAGCTTAAGTGAAAAACTTGAAAATGCTTTCCGTAAGTTCAAAAGCAAAGGTAAACTCACCGAGTCCGATATAAAGGCGGGAATGCGAGAAATAAAGCTCGCACTTCTCGAGGCCGACGTAAATTTTAAGGTCGTTAAGGATTTTATCAACAGCGTGTCCGAGCGTGCAGTCGGAACTGAGGTGCTTGAATCTCTGCTTCCCGCTCAACAGATAGTAAAGATAGTAAACGAAGAGCTTACTTCTCTTATGGGCGGCTCACAATCAAAGCTTACTATATCCTCAAAGCCACCTACGGTGGTAATGATGGTAGGTCTTCAGGGTGCGGGTAAGACCACACACGCAGGAAAGCTTGCGGGACTTTACAAAAAGCAGGGCAAGAATCCTCTGCTCGTGGCGTGCGACGTTTACCGTCCCGCCGCCATAAAGCAGCTCGAGGTCGTCGGTGAAAAGCTCGGTATTCCGGTGTTTAATCTCGGAGACAAGGTGTCTCCTGTCAAGATTGCAGAAGAAGGCGTGAAATACGCCAATAAAAAAGGCTATGACATGGTATTCATCGATACCGCGGGACGTTTGCACATTGACGAAGAGTTGATGCGCGAGCTTCAGAACATCAAGGCAACCGTATCTCCCACAGAGATACTTCTTACGGTTGATGCCATGATAGGTCAGGACGCAGTCAATGTAGCCAAGACTTTTGATGAATTGCTTGACGTTACCGGCGTTATACTGACAAAACTCGACGGCGATACCCGTGGCGGTGCGGCACTTTCCATCAGACAGGTTACGGGTAAACCCATTAAATTTATAGGTGTCGGCGAAAAGCTTGATGCCATAGAGCCTTTCTACCCCGACAGAATGGCGTCGAGAATTCTCGGCATGGGCGACGTGCTCTCTCTTATCGAAAAGGCTGAACAGGCTTATGATGAGAAAAAAGCAATGGAGCTCGAAAAAAAGATACGAGAATCGACCTTTACACTTGACGATTATCTGGAGCAATTCGGTCAACTCAAGGGAATGGGCAGTCTTGAATCCATCATGGGAATGATGCCCGGAGTAAAACCGGGTGCGCTGAAAGACGCAAAGATAGACGAGAAGGCATTGGCACATATGGAAGCGATAATAAAATCAATGACTCCCAGAGAACGAGAAAAGCCCGACATACTCAACGCGTCACGAAAAAAGCGTATCGCACTCGGAAGCGGTACGACCGTCGAAGAGGTCAACAGGCTGATACGTCAGTTTGAGCAGACAAGAACTCTCATGAAGCAATTTTCCGATCCCAGAAAGCTTGCTAAAATGAGCAAGCGCGGCAAGATTAAAATTCCGTTCTGATTCACACGGATTTTTATATAACATCAAATAAAATTTTAACATTAAATTTTGGAGGACATTAAAATGGCAGTAAAAATGAGACTTAGAAGAATGGGTGCTAAGAAAGCCCCCACATACCGCGTTATCGTTGCAGACAGCCGCTCGCCCAGAGACGGTCGTTTCATCGAGGAGATCGGATACTTCAATCCTCGCTCCGATGAGATCAAGATCGACGCAGAAAAGGCTCAGACTTGGATCAAGAACGGTGCTCAGCCCACTGACACTGTTCGTGCTCTTCTCAAGAAATCTAACATCATCGACTGATTCGCAAACAGGTGAACTCTGATGACAGACTTGAAACAAACCTTATGCGATATTGCAAAGGCTATCGTTGACTCCCCAGATGAAGTTACGGTTCTTGAAACCACCGATGAAAAAAGAGTCAATTTGGTTTTGACGGTTGCCCCTGACGATATGGGTATGGTCATCGGCAAGCACGGCAAGATCGCCAAGGCTATCCGCACTGTGATGAGAGCGGCAGCTAATGCCGAAGGTAAAGACGTCAACGTCGAAATCAAATAAGCGATACTATTCCGGCAAAAGCAGAACCGCCCCAAACGAGCGGTTCGCTTTTGTTTATTGGCATAGCCGATTGTAAAAATCAGCGATTTAAAATAAGATCCGTTTTTTCGGCGGCTTTGCCGCCGAAAAAACACCTCTAAGACGAGCAAAGCGAGTCCGCGCGCCGAGGGGAGGTGCCAAAATCTTCGATTTTGGCAGGCGGCGATAAGCGCGCGTATCCCCGCCGCGCGGGTATCAATTGGAAAACGCAGTTTTACAATTGACTATTTATTGGTAGCAAAGGAGACTGTATGGACAAATCGTATATATATCAGGCACAATCCAATATTTCAATCGAAATTTCAGTACATCTTTGTGAATTGATTTCAATAATCGATGAATATCTTCGTACGTTCGACAGAGAGGATTTTTTTGTGTTTTCCGATGCAGGCAATCGCGATAAGCTCTACAAGCAGGAGTATTACGGATTTATCGCCAAAATACCGAATATAGTCTCTTCAATAACTTCTGCGGTTTCTCGCCTTTCGGTCTTACTTGAACGTGCGGACAATGAACTCAATCTTGATATGATAGTTCTCATAGGTGCTAAGATCGACTGCTATATGAGCTTTGAGAAAGGACTTGCCGAATACACCGAGCAAAGCAAAAAGCAGATATCGGGTGATAATATATCTCCGTCTCTTTTAGTATCTTTGACAAGGAAACTCAAAGGCATCACCGACGATTTTTTAAACAAGGTCAAAGGCAACGAATAAGGTGTCTACAAACATTTTCGGGTTACGAGTGATTTATAAAGCTCTTCAGTTTTTTTAGTCATATTTTTTGCATTAAGCTCGTTTTCAAATCGCTTTGCGGCATTTCGAGACATGTATTGATATATATTACCATTGCTCAACGCCAATATTTTATCGGAAAGCTCACAGTCATTTCTTTGACTGTAAACATATCCGTTGATTTTATCCTTTACCATATACGGATTTCCCCCATAGTCACTTACAACTGCAGGAATACCGAGGCTCATACCTTCCGAGAGCGCAAGCGATGAGGTCTCGGTGCCGACCGAGCAATTTACGTTTATATCCGTAATATTCATAAATGGCGCAACGTCCTCGACGAACCCGGTGAATATTACCTTATCCTCAATTGACAAACGTTTTGCCAAAATTTTCAGTTTTTTTTCAAGTGTACCGCTTCCGATTATCAAAAAACGGTAATTTTCAGACCTATCGCAAATGCGCTTGGCGGCACGGAGGAATGTCGAATGATCCTTGCATGTCTCAAGCCTTGCACATATGCTCACTACCGTCGCTTCCGACGGTATTTTCAGTTTTTTGCGTAACGCTTCTCTTTCATTTTCACTGTTTACACGAAGTTCTTCTGCCCCGTTTATTATCACCTCGATACGAGACGGAAGAATGCCCGAATCGACCATATCTCTTTTCGCCGCGTATGCCACGGCAATTATTTTATCGCTCAAAAGCTGAGAGCAAACGTTATTTATATATCTTATAATAATATTCCCGCTCATCTTATTTTTCGGAAAAACACAATGCCGCGTATATATTCTTACCGGGACATTTTTCATCAGCGCGGCTATTCTCGCGCTCAAGCATCCGTGCGCATTCAGTATATCGGGTTTTATTTTTTTCAATATTCCGCATATCTCCGGCACAGCATACAAGTCAAAAGACCTGTCACTACAACCGTTTATGCATACAGTTTTGATTCCAATACTCCGAAATCTGTCCACGAGCGCGCTTCCACGCGGCAAAATAACGGTTTCGTTGAATTTGTTTTTGTCGGTATGCGCTAAGCGGTTCAGCAAAAGTACCCCTGCCCCGCCGATATTCGTGTCGCTTATGGCTTCAACTACATTTATCATAACTTAATGCCTTTTTTGATAATATCCCTCAAATGCGCCAAAAAAATACGTTCTTGCCGAGGCAAGAGCGTATTTTTTATATTATTGGTTCTATAATAAATGTTGGGGTGAAACCAACAGATATAGCAAATAAAAT
>CAYQEY010000118.1:0-4378 GCA_964416635.1 uncultured Lachnospiraceae bacterium
CGGCTCCGCTCCGGCTACACAAAATGCATTGATTACCATATTCTTATTATTTTTTCAACAAATTGGGTCATATCTATTTACAACGCAGAATCAACGGCCCTTTAATTTTTGATTCAAATATTGACAAGTTGCCAAAAATAGTTTATAATGTATGGGATATAATGATTTTTACTCATTTTGGAGGTCTTTTATGACAATTTACGACGAGCTCGTTGCCAGAGGTCTTATCGCTCAGGTAACGAACGAAGAAGAGATCAAAAACATGATAAACGCGGGCAAAGCCACCTTCTATATCGGCTTTGACTGCACTGCCGACAGCCTTACGGCGGGACATTTCATGGCTCTCACGCTCATGAAGCGTCTGCAGATGGCAGGCAACAAGCCTATCGCGCTTATCGGCGGCGGGACGACTATGATCGGCGACCCATCGGGACGCACCGATATGCGTAAGATGCTCACCAAAGAGGACATAGATCACAACGCAGCTTGCTTCAAGCGACAGATGGAAAATTTCATCGACTTTTCCGATGGTAAGGCTATGATGATCAATAACGCCGATTGGCTTCTTGACCTTAACTACGTCGAGCTTCTCCGCGAGGTCGGCTCATGCTTCTCGGTAAACAATATGCTCCGCGCAGAGTGCTACAAGCAGAGAATGGAAAAGGGTCTGTCCTTCCTTGAATTCAACTACATGATAATGCAGTCTTATGACTTCTACCATCTGTACAAGACCTACGGCTGTAATATGCAGTTCGGGGGTGATGACCAGTGGTCAAATATGCTTGGCGGTACAGAGCTTATCAGACGTAAGCTCGGTAAGGACGCTCACGCCATGACCATAACGCTTCTCACCGACTCGCAGGGAAAGAAAATGGGTAAGACCGCAGGCAACGCAGTATGGCTCGATCCCAACAAGACATCTCCCTACGATTTCTATCAGTATTGGAGAAACGTCGCCGATGCCGACGTCCTCAAGTGCATCCGTATGCTCACCTTCCTACCCATTGAGCAGATAGACGAGATGGACTCTTGGGAGGGCGCACAGCTTAACAAAGCCAAAGAGATTCTCGCTTACGAGCTCACTAAGATGGTTCACGGTGAGGACGAAGCTAAGAAGGCAGAGGCAGGAGCCAAGGCTCTCTTCGGAAGCGGCGCGGCAGCAGAGATCCCGGAATCGGAGCTTTCGGACACCGACTTTGTCGACGGCGTGATCGATATCGGCTCGCTGCTCGTCAAGGCAGGTCTCGTTCCCACAAAGTCGGAAGCCCGCAGAGCCATCGAACAGGGTGGCGTTGCTGTCGACGACGTTAAAGTAACCGACGTTAAGGCTACCTTCACAAAAGACGAGCTTTCAGGCGGCAAAGTATTCCGAAGAGGTAAGAAAAACTTTAAAAAGGTTATTGCAAAGTAATCTAACCTGTCACTAAGAACATACGGTTATATGAAAGAGCGTTTTGATGATCAAACGTTGATCGTCAAAACGCTCTTTCCGCTGAAAAATCCGGCGGCTTTCGTTTTTATTTCAGCAACGAACCGACCGGGCGACCCAATCGTCCAAAAAACGCATCTGCTCTTCTGTGTGGAACCAATGCTCTCCTCCTGTCATTACAGTAAGGTCTGCGCCTATTTTATCGGCAAATTCGGATACCGTTTCCATCGAAGTCAGGTTGTCGTTTTCGCCGTATAAAATTCCGGTGGAAATATGCCATTCTATCGGATGCTCTCTCACATAACACAGATATTCCCATGACAATCTCTCACCGAACTCCGTGAAAATTTCCTTCTCACTCTGCAATTCATCCTCGGTTACGTTAGCCCATATCATCATATCGCCAATCAGCTTTTCCATATTTACGATAGGAGAGATAAACAACGCTTTTGAAATCTTCTTCCCGGAAAGTGCGCTCATTGAGAAAAAAGCTCCGATGCTGTTTGCAATTAAAATTATATCGCCGTAGCCCTTGGAGTGCAGTTCAAAAAGCTCCGGCAGTTCGGTTTCAGCCTCTTTGGGGGTTTGTGCGTGATACTCAAGGCCGATCACGTCACTTCCGGCAAAGAGATGCCGATAGTGATTTGCTTCTTCCGCACTTCCGCCTTTGCCGTGAACATATATGACCAACCGTTTCATAGAGCTACCTCTTTTTATACACGATAAGCTCGGGGTTCGTACAGTTTTCGCCGTACTCGGCAACCAACAAGAAATCCATTCCGCCGACGAGCCCGAAACATTTTATAAGACTGCCGTCGTTAAATTCACATTCAACCTGACTGCACAAATATATACATTCGTCGTCAAGCAGCTTGACCGTATTTCCGTTGGGCATCGGATAAGCCAAATTCACGAATGAGCCGTTAATAGCGTATAATTCATCGATCTTCGGCATGCCCGGAATATCAAGAGAATTGAATTCCTCCATAAGATTTTCTTTAAATAAGCTATAGCCTTCCTCACCGCCAACCCTTATGTATTCGGCGATAAAGCATTTTTTGCCGAAGGGACAGCCTTTTGACTCTGCACATCCTTTACAACCGCGATTTTTACCGTAAGCACAGTTATCACAATCGGCACCGCATATCGATTTTTTCATTTTCTCACCTTCCCTTAGATTTATTTAATATTAATATTGCAATCGGGTAAAACACCGCGAATCGATCCAATTCGCGGTGTTTTATCCTGTATATTCAGTTTAGCTGTTTGCCTTGAGTCTGTAAAGCTCTGCCATAAAGGTCTCAATATCCTTGAACTCGCGGTAGACCGAGGCAAAGCGAACGTAGGCAACCTCGTCCTTTTCCTTAAGCTTATTCATTACGATCTCCCCGATCTCACCCGTGGTTATCTCTGTGCGAAGCGAATTCTGAAGCTCGGACTCGATCTCGTTTGCTATCTCCTCTGCGTTTACAGGGCGCTTTTGGCAAGCCTTAAGCAATCCGGAAAGCAGCTTGTTCTTATCAAAAATCTCCTTCGTTCCGTTTTTCTTGGTAACGATTATCTGGACCGTCTCAATTACTTCAAACGTTGTATATCTCTTTTGGCATGACAGACATTCTCTTCTGCGACGAATACTGTTACCCTCTTCAATGTGTCTTGAATCGATAACCTTACTGTCTGCAAATCCGCATACAGGGCATTTCATGATCTTTACTCGGCAATACTGCCTCTCCGTTCTCTTTTGTTATCTATATTGTAACATATTTTTTTCGATAAGTAAAGAGTTTTACATGAAATTTGTTGAAAATGTTGTTCTTATATGTCATTTAGAATTATTTGTAAGATACTCGCGCTTGCTGTCGCTCACTACATCGAACAAATGATAGGATGGTATACCTTCATCGCATAGGGTTTCAAACAAGCGTAAGGCTTCAACTCTGTCGTTACCCACAAGCTCTGCGGAAAATTCATCGTCCGTGACTGAGATACAGTATACCGTATTTTCGAATATTTTGATCTCAATCAGGCAATATATTCTGCCATGCGCACGTTCTGCCCTTATAAGTGTCGATCCAAGCGGAGCCGTAGATATTGTGTTGCTGTTCTCCATAATTTTCTCCTTTCGGTTTTTCAAATATGTGTATACTTTAATTATATACTATGCTAAAGTGCCGTGAGGATTAAGATTTTGTGTCTCATTGCCTTTTAGCACACAATATATTGAGTTTATGTGAAATTATAGCACAAACGCCCCGTATTTTTTGTCATGTTTTGCATAAACTTTCTTTATTTTTTTCAGCGTCAAAAAATTTTTTCAGATTTTTCCCGAATATTCTTACAATTATTTCCTTTCCAGAACTTGTTTGTTGAAATTCGTCGATATTTTTGCTATAATAAGCTCGTTACTGTAAAATTAAGCTCTAAAAATAAATTTATTCTTTTAAATATCAAAAAAGGATAAAAATTCATTCAAAAGGAGAAAAAAATGAATAAATTTTCATTGTCGCGTCCTTCATCCCTATTGATGATATACGGAATCTTTGCCGTATTGTGCCAATCAACGGGAATCTTGCTTTTGGCAAACGGATTGCATAACGCTATGGGCGATGTATATTTTCACAGATACTTCCCAATGCTCGAACATTCACTTGTAAGCTTTGTCTCGATCCTCATAGGAGTTATTGCACTTGAGTACATATCGTTAACCGACAAAACGCAGTGATATAGCGTTTCGCTCTCTGAACAGAGCTTCAAGGCTCCTTTTCCGGAAAACCTCAAACTTTCTAAAAAGCTCGACCAAAACTTTTTTACGTTGTGCTCAACACTTACTTTATCATTTGTAAAAATAATAAAACAAAAAGCCTTCCCGGGACGTATGTTCCGGGAAGGCTTTCTTGTTAATCGAAAACCACCAGCAGTGCTGGTGGTTCCAAAAAGCTTTAGCTATGC
>CAYQEY010000119.1:0-4373 GCA_964416635.1 uncultured Lachnospiraceae bacterium
ATGCCGCGGAAGCATGACGGCTACCTACAGAATTGCTCCCACCGAGTCGATATGCGTCGATGTAACCGGAACGGGAGACACGCCGAACGCTTTTCCGATGGCTTGCGAGCTCGGCAAGGGCGCGGCTATAAAGATAAAGGACAGATCTGTCATTTGCCACGAAGAGGTGGTAAAGACGCTTGATTCGGTTGCCAAGGAGAATAAAATACCCGTACAGAAGGAGATACTTATCGCGGGAGGAACCGATACTTCATCTATGCAGATGATAGGAAACGGTTCGATGGCAGGCGCGGTATCTATCCCCACCAGATATATTCATTCAAATGTTGAGAGCTGTGATATGGGTGACGTTGAAGCAAGTATAGCTCTCATTGAGAAATATATTCTGGCAAGAGGTTAATATACTGAATGAAGTTTTCGGATAAAATACTCAAGCTCGCCGAAAAGGCTGAGCAGGCACTCGCGCCTATATTTGCCGATATAGACGCGGTGTCCTTTGAAAATACGCAAAAGATAATGAATTCATTTCGTGAGCACCGCGTCAGTGAGGCAATGTTCATGCCGAGCAGCGGATACGGCTACGACGACCGCGGACGCGAGACACTTGATGCCGTGTGGGCAGACGTTATGGGTGCTGAGGCGGCGTTCGTGCGGCACAGTATTGCCAACGGAACTCAGGCACTTACCATCGGGCTGTTCGGACTTTTGCGTCCTTCGGATATTATGTTCTCGATAGCGGGCAAGCCATACGACACGCTTGACGAGGTCATAGGTAACACAGGTACGGCGGGAAACGGCTCGCTGCGCGATTTCGGCGTTGAATACCGTGAGGCAGAACTCAGGCCCGACGGAAGCTTTGACTTTGACAGGATAGCAAAGGTAATAGCGGCAGAGGGCGAGCGTATAAAGGTCATATTTATTCAGCGCTCCAAGGGATATCTTAACCGCAAGACGCTCAGCGTGGACGACATCGGAGAGGTAATAAAATTCATTCGCCCGATATGCCCGAATGCTTATGTCGTAGTTGACAACTGTTACGGTGAGTTCACCGAAACGCGGGAGCCTACGGCGGTCGGTGCCGATATGATAATCGGTTCGCTCATCAAAAATCCGGGAGGAGGAATGGCGGAGAGCGGCGGATATATTGCCGGAAGTGCAAGAGCGGTAGAGCTTGCCTCATACCGTCTGACCTCGGTCGGTTGCGGACTTGAGGTAGGTGCTACGCTCGGACAGACCAAGAATATGTACAAGGGACTTTTTTATGCGCCGCATACAACGGCACAGTCGCTCAAGATCGCGCATCTTGCAGCGTATATTTTCGGCAAGGACGGACTCGGATTTGACGTTGAGCCTGTGTGGAACGAGAGAAGATACGACATTATTCAAACCGTGGTAACTCACTCGCCCGAAGGACTTTGCGCCATCTGCCGCGGTATTCAGGCAGGCTCGCCCATCGATTCATTCGTTACTCCCGAGCCGTGGGATATGCCCGGATACTCCGACAAGGTCATCATGGCGGCGGGTGCGTTCACTCAGGGCTCGTCTATCGAGCTTTCCGCCGACGGTCCGTTGCGAGAACCGTATACGGCGTATTTGCAGGGCGGACTTACCTACGAGAGCGGAAAAATAGGAATTCTAAGCGCGGCTGAGGAAGCGCTCAAGATACTCTGAGCAATATTTAAGCAATGCTGAAAGAGAATAAGGATACATAGATATTTGAGGGGGAAGAAATGCTCTTTTCGTCGCTTGAATTCCTTTTTCTCTTTTTGCCGCTCAGTATGGCGGTGTATTTTGTACTGCCCGCTCGGCTGAAAAATCTTTGCTTGCTTATAAGCGGACTTTTATTTTACGGCTTTGGAGAGCCGAAATTTTTGCCTGTAATGCTCCTGACCATTGTGATGGATTTCTTCTTAGGGCTTGCGATATCGCATTTTTCGCAAAAAAGACGGGTGGCACAGGCGCTTATGTGGCTTTCGGTGGCGTACAACGTTGGTCAGCTGGCGTATTTTAAATTTTTTGCCTCCGAACTGCCGATAGGAATTTCTTTTTATACCTTTCAGGCACTTTCATACGTTATAGACGTTTACAGAAAAAGCGTAGAAAGGTGTACGAGCTTCGTGTCGTTCGGCGCTTATATCTCGCTTTACCCACAGCTTATTGCGGGACCCATAGTCAAATATTCGGATATATCAAGCGAGCTTTGTAAGCGAGAGCACAGCATATCGGAAGCGGCGGCGGGAATACGGACTTTCTGTGCGGGTCTCGCCAAGAAGGTATTGCTCGCAAATCTTGCGGGTGATGCGTGGAGTTTTTTTGCGAAACAAACCGGTCTTGCGGATGCTTACATCGGAATCTTTTTCTTTTCGATGCAGATATATTTTGATTTTTCGGGATATTCCGATATGGCAGTGGGACTCGGACGGATATTCGGATTCTCATTTCCGCAAAATTTCAATTATCCGTATATTTCAAAAAGCATCACGGAATTCTGGCGGCGGTGGCACATCACACTTTCGTCCTTCTTTCGCGAGTATGTGTATATTCCGCTCGGCGGAAATCGAGGCGGCAGACTGAAGACCTATCGCAATCTGCTCCTGACATGGGCACTTACCGGTATATGGCATGGGGCAACGCCGAATTTTTTGCTTTGGGGTCTGTATTTTGCACTTTTGCTCATCTTTGAAAAGGCGTTTTTGAAAAAATTACTTTCCAAAGCACCCGTGTTTTTGCAAAGGGTTTATGCACTATGCCTTATCGCACTTGGGTGGGTGATATTCGCAACCGACGGAGATACGCTGACATTCGGAGAGGGCGGAGCATACGCGTTGCGCTTGCTCGGCATCGGATGCAGTGAGTTCTGCTCACAGCTAAGCGTTTATGAATTTGCAAAAAATATTTTTCTTGTTATCATACTCATACTCGGCTCTACTCCCCTGCCGAGAAATGTATACCTTAAGGCAACGGAGCACTCACGGATACTGAAGACTGTGCTTTCTGTATTCGCACCGATGACAGCTCTTCTGCTTTGCGTGGCTTATATTGTAAATTCGGGATATAATCCCTTTTTATATTTCAGATTTTAGCGGAGAAAAAATAAAAATGACTAAACTGTTTTTTAAAACATTTGTTAAGGGCTATAACGACGGCGGCAAAAATTCACCCGAGGTACGCAGGAGGTGCGGAAGCGCGGTGGCTGTTGTCGGGATCATAGCAAATCTGTTGCTTTCGGCGTTCAAGCTTTTTGCCGGAATACTCAGCGGGGCCATATCGATAACCGCAGATGCGATGAATAACCTCTCGGATGCAGGCTCGCAGGTGGTGTCCTTTATCAGCTTTAAGATATCGGGCAAGCCTGCCGACCGGGATCACCCCTTCGGACACGCCCGCATAGAATACGTCGCATCGATGATAGTTTCTTTTTTGATCCTGCTTGTCGGATTTGAGCTTTTGACCGACTCGGTAAAAAAGATATTTGAGCCGGTAGAGACAACCTACAGCATGCTCGTTATGATAATTCTCGGAGCATCGGTAGCAGTTAAACTGTGGCTCTTTATATTTGGACGGAGCGCGGCGAAAAAAATTAAATCCGAGGTCGTGAGGGCGGCGGCTACCGACAGCCTTTCGGATGCCATAGCAACCTCCGCGGTACTTGTATCGGCTATAATAAGCCGTTTTACGGGTTTTGCTACCGACGCATATATGGGAACGGTGGTAGCAATAATAGTTATGATAGCCGGCGTCAAGATACTGAACGAAACCAAAAACTCCATACTCGGCTCAGCTCCCGAGCCCGAGCTGATAGAGGAGATAGTACGCATAACCAAGGAATATCCCGAAGCTCTTGGTATACACGACATGGTAGTGCATAACTACGGACCGGGAAACACGATAGCCTCGTTTCACGTGGAGGTCGATGGCACACAGAATGTATTCCACACTCACGACGTTATAGACCTCATCGAAAAACGGCTCTACAGCGAGCTTTCGGTGCGTGCAACTGTACATATGGACCCGATAGTTACCGATAACGAGCGAGTAAACGAGTTACGCAATAGGATACGTGAACTTGTGAAGTCGATAGATCCAAGGCTCGGCATACATGATTTTCGCTTTGTCGAGGGCGTAACTCACTCGAATCTCATCTTCGATGTGACTGTACCATTTGAGTTGAAGAACAGTGACGAGGATATCAAGCGTGCCATATGCAATAAGGTCAGTGAGATGAACCCGAATTATTTCGTGGTTATGACTATAGACAGAGTATAAAAATACCGCACAGCTATGACGGTACAGGCTGACCGTTATGACTGTGCGTTTCTTATGTGCGCTCGGCATGCGCTATCACTTGGGGGTGAAAGTCCGCTACAGACTTG
>CAYQEY010000120.1:0-4273 GCA_964416635.1 uncultured Lachnospiraceae bacterium
CTGTAGCGGACTTTCACCCCCAAGTGATAGCGCATGCCGAGCGCACATAAAAAGCCTTCTCGGCAGCGATCAGCTGTCCGAGAAGGCTTACTCAGAAAAACCATTCGTTATAAAATTTGAACTGCATAAACCGGACCTTGATGTTCCGAAAACATCCTCACTCAAGTTCTTTGAGCGGCTCGATGTTTTCAAAGAAAGCCTTGAAATCTCGCCACGTAGAGGAGTTGTTTTCCGAAAGAAATGCAACAAAATAAAGATTACAAAACACCGATTTTATTCCACCGATATAATAAAATCATAGATCGGCTGACCGCCGCAGATAGTTGCTATCTCGGCGTCTGAATGTTTGGATCTTATCATATTTTCGACTTCGGCAGCGTCGTCTTCGCTGACGTCCGCGCCATAGAAGAGCGTTATAAACGAGGGGTTCTGCATTTTATCTGCAAGCTTGCCGAGGCATTCGACAGAGGTGTTGGCTACACAATGAATAGAGCCGTTGACAAGACCGATCATCTGTCCGTTTTTGATCTTTTCGCCGTCGATCGTTGTGTTTCTCACTGCGCGGGTAATCGACATACTTGTAACGTGCGAAATGGAGCTTTCCATTGATTCGAGATTTGCTTCGGTACTGTCGTCGGGATTAAAAGATATCATCGCGCTTATTCCCTGCGGAACGCTCTTGGTATTGAGAACTATGACCTCGCGGTCTTTTACGAGCTTTGCAGCCTGAACTGCAACAAGATAGATGTTCTTATTGTTGGGGAGAACAAAGACGGTCTTTGACGGGGTAGCCTTAATGCCGTCTATAATATCCTGAGTGCTCGGGTTCATGGTCTGTCCGCCGTGAATGACCGTGTCAGCTCCGAGGTCTTTAAATGTGCTCGTGATGCCATCACCCATGCATACCGAAACGAAGCCGAAGGTATTTTCGGGAGCGGCAACCTCGGATACTTTGACCTTGGGCTCTTCTTTGGGAGCGACAAGCTCGGAATGTTGCTTGCGCATATTTTCGATCTTGGCGGTATCAAGCATACCGTATTCGCCGGCTTTTTCAAAGACTCTTCCGGGATGATCTGTATGAACGTGTAGCTTGATGACATTTTCGTCCTCTATAAATACGACGCTATCGCCGATAGAGCATATAAGGTCGTGAAGCTCTTTTGCTTTGTTTTCGCCCATAAACTGCTCATATTTTTCGATTACACATTCGGTGCAGTAAGGGAATGTTATGTCTTCGGATTCAAATTCCGCAAAATCCGCAACCGAGTCGGTAACATTATCCGATCTCTTCAAGAGCTGTATCGGCTTCTTTTTAAGTGCCGCGAGCATACCTCGAAGAGCGGTAACGAATCCGCATCCTCCCGCATCGACAACGCCCACCTCTTTAAGAACGGGAAGCTGTTCGGGTGTTTTTTCAAGCGCCTTTTCGGCGGCTTTGGTGAAATGAGCGAAGAACTCGGTTATGTTGCGATCACTGTATTTTCCGCCGTTAAGCGCATTTTCCGCTTCTTCGGCACTGCGCCGCATAACTGTCAGTATAGTGCCTTCTGTGGGCTTCATTACCGCCTTATAGGCTTCCTCACAGCCTCTGCGCAGACCTGCGGTGAGTTCGGCAACGCCGATGCTGACAGAATCTTTGAATGCTTTGGCAAATCCACGCAGGAAGAGAGAGAGGATCGCTCCGGAGTTACCTCTTGCCGAGCGCAGAACGAGTGCGGCGGCATCCGATGAGCAGGTGCCAACGGAGGTATAGCTTGGTGTCATTTTTCGCACTGCTCCGAGTGTCAGTGTCATATTGATACCCGTATCTCCGTCCGGAACAGGAAACACGTTCATGTTGTTTATTTTTTCCTTGTCGTTCTCAAGTGCGTTTGCACCCGATACCAGCATGGAGAGAAATGTTTTGGCATCTATTCTCATACGTACCTCTTTCCTTTTCGTTGGATTTATCTCTTACTTCCCATAAAGAAGAGTGCGAGCGTGCCGGGACCCGAATGTGAACCGATGACTGCGCCGACATATCCGACTCTTACTTCCTTTACACCTATCTCGTTCTTTACACGGTCTGCAAGATACCGGGCATCCTCGGCGCAATCGCCGTGAGAAATAAATACTACCGCGTCTGATCTGTCGCCGATCATGGTTTCCTTGGCCTTTTCAAAGAGGGCGTCTATCGACGCGCGTCTGCCGCGAGCCTTTCCTACGTTTATGAGCTTTCCGTCGTTATCGACATGCATTACGGGCTTGATGCCGAGCATCGTGCCGACGACCGCCGTTGTTGCGCTTACTCTGCCGCCTCTCTTGAGGAAGAAGAGATCGTCGATGGTGAACCAATGACAGAGATTGAGCTTGTTACTCTCAACAAAATCCCGTACTGCTTCTATGTCAGCCCCGCTCTGTCTGAGCTTTGCCGCGTGGTAAACCAGGAGTCCCTGACCCAAAGAGGCGCAAAGCGTATCTACCGTGTAGATCTTTCTGTCGGGATACTTTTCCGACAGCTCCTCAGCCGCGAGCTTGCCCGAAGCGTAGGTGCTGCTGAGTCCCGAAGAAAATCCGAGGTAAAGGATATCCTTGCCTTGTTCGAGATAGTGAGTCATTTTTTCGATGAAGGTGTCGAGATTTATAGCTGAGGTCGACGCGGATTTCTTTTCGCGCAGGAACGCGTAGAGCTCGGTAAGATCCAATTCACTGTTGGCTTTCGGCTCTCCGCCCTCAAGTGTAACTGTGAGGTCAAGGAGTTCAACGTCGAGCTCCTGTACCATTTCTTGTGTAAAGTCTGTGCCCGAATCGGTTAAGATCACGTAATTCGTCATAGATTTTCCTTTCCTTAATACAGATAAGTTATCTGAACTCAAAAGTGGTTTTACATACTACATCCTGAGTTATTATAAAACCAAAATTTCTTTTTGTCAAGATGTTTTACGAAATTTATATAATTATTTGAGCAAATGGCGCTTGATCTTCCTTGAAGTTGTCTTCTCAAATTCCGTGTCGCGGAGTTCCACGATCTTAATGTGCTTATAGGTGGGAAGAGTTTTATTGAGTTCATTGATGGACTGTTGGATAGAATCTTGCATTTGCTCCTTGGTAAAGCCCTCCGGGAACTTGGAAGCATCGGGATATATGAGTGCAGTGAGATTTACCTCGCTACCGTTCTGTCTGCCGATAACGGCACTCTCCGCGATGGTATCGATATTGGAGAGGTATTCCTCGATCTCCTCGGGGAATACGTTCTTTCCGTTCTCAAGTACGATAACGGTCTTAAGTCTGCCGGTGATGTAGCAATATTCGTCCCTGTCGAGATATCCGACGTCTCCGGTCCTGAACCAGCCGTCCGAGGTGAACGCCGCGGCTGTGGCCTCTGGATTTTTGTAGTACCCGAGCATGACATTGTCACCCTTGACCTGAATCTCACCCTCGAGATAGCCCTTTTCATTTTCGTATCCGTCACCTATTCTTATCTGACAGCAGGGAACGGAGGGGCCTACAGAACCATATTTACGATTGTAGTATGGGGTAACGCAGGTCAGAGGCGCGCACTCTGTGATGCCGTATCCTTCGTATATGGAAATTCCGATGCTGTCGAAAAATTCTATCATTTTGGGATTGAGCGCCGCACCGCCGGAGATTATCTTTTCAAGTCTGCCGCCGAAGGAATTGAGCACCTCTGCAAAGATATCGCGACGCTTGTCCACGCCGACCCTGAGAAGAGATCTTGCGGCTACGATGCCGAGCTTGAGTACCTTATCTTTTCCGGTTTTCTTAGCCTCAGCCCATATCTTTTTGTAGAAGGTGTAAATATACAGCGGAACGAGAACAAGTCCTGTGGGCTTGAAGAGCTGAAGGTTCTTGAGAACGTGCGTTATGGAATCATTTATGCATATGTGTATGCCGTAATCCATAGCTGCGAGCATACAAGCGAGCTCGTAGGTATGATGAATCGGCAGGAGCGAAACGATGGTATCGTCGGGAGTGAACGGAACGGTTGCGGCGGCACTCGTAACTACCGAGAAAATGTTCTTCTGGCTGAGCATTACGCACTTTGAGGTGCCTGTTGTGCCCGAGGTGAATAGAAATTCGGCGGCAACATCTCTGTTGGCTACGTCGGGTATCTCGTATCCCGACTCAACCTCAGCGGCACCCTCTGCATAAAGAGTTTCAATGGAAACGGTTTTGTCGCTCAGAGCAAGCTCCTCGGCTGTAGGCTCCATCGGAATGAAGCAGGAGAGAGAGCTGTGATTCTTCATGGCATTTTCAAACTTTCCGTTAAAGC
>CAYQEY010000121.1:0-4129 GCA_964416635.1 uncultured Lachnospiraceae bacterium
CCGCCTGCCAAAATCGCGGATTTTGGCGGCTCCCCTCGGCGCGCGGACTCGCTTTGCTCGTCTTAGCGGTGTTTTTTCGGCGGCAAAGCCACTGAAAAAACGGATTTTATTTGAAACCGCTGATTTTTACAATTTGCCGGTAAATTTTGTTTATTGATAAAAAGCGCCTCGGACGGCATAAGCCGTCCGAGGCGCATATGCGCGGTTCCACTCGGTCTTATAACTTTTCGTGTATTGAATTAAAGCGGAAGGTGGTATCCGAAGGGACTGTGCGGAAGCGTTTCAGCAGATACCGTTGGTATCTCGCTTCCTCTCTGCAGCGCAGTTATTCCTGCGGACGTGTCTTTCCGTTACCCCTTTTCATCTTCTGTTCAATGAAGAATGGGGATTTACTATCTCTCTCCAATCAAGGTCTCCGCGTTCGAGAGCGTTGATAACGACCTCTGCGGTTGCAATATTGGTCGCAACGGGTATATTATTTGCGTCGCAAACACGCAACAGCTCATTGCCTGCGTGGTTTTCCTTTTGATTGGGCCTTGTATCTCTGAAATAAAGAAGTATATCTATCTCGTTGTAGGCGATTCTTGAAGCGATCTGTTCTTCGCCGCCCTGGTCACCCGCCATCATTTTGTCTATCACAAGGCCTGTAGCCTCGGAGATGTACTTTGCCGTTACGGCTGTTGCACAGATGTTGTGCTTGCTAAGAGTTCCGCAATATGCGATACAAAACTGTGCCATCAACTCTTTTTTCATATCGTGCGCTATAATTGCAATCTGCATAATGGTTTCCTCCAACTTTTTATAAGGTCAAAATGAAAATCTCAAACTACAACACATTATACCACAAAAAAAGGCATTTTGTCAATACGTGAATATAAATTTTCACATTTTTTCAAAATTAATTAAAAAAGAAGTCGAAAAAACAATATTTTTGAAAAAATCCTATTGCGTTTTTGACAAAAATGCTTTATAATATAGTAAAATGCCGATTTGTTTTGAAAATGATTCAATTCGATACGGTACCCAGATTTTTTGGAGGAAATTTGAAATGATTCACGAAATGATGGATCTTGTTGCTCTCCGGGACCCCGAGATAGCAGAGGCTATCCGCGCAGAGTACGCAAGACAGGTAGACGGACTTGAGCTTATTGCATCTGAGAACGTGGTATCCGAGGCCGTTTTGTGCGCTATGGGTTCGGTTCTCACCAATAAATATGCAGAGGGATATCCCGCAAAGAGATACTACGGCGGATGCCAATGTGTCGACGTTGCGGAGAATATTGCAATCGAGCGTGCTTGCAAGCTCTTCGGAGCGAAGTATGCAAACGTTCAGCCTCATAGCGGCGCTCAGGCCAACACGGCAGTATATTTTGCGCTTATCAAGCCGGGGGACACCGTTATGGGAATGAGCCTTGCTCACGGCGGACACCTTACCCACGGAAGCCCCGTAAATATTTCGGGTATGTATTATAATTTTATTCCTTATGAGCTCAACCCCGTTACCGAGAGAATAGATCTCGATGAATTTGAGAAGCTCGCAAGGCAGCACAAGCCCAAGCTCATAGTTGCCGGCGCGTCGGCATATCCCAGAGTGATCGAATTTGAAAAAATGGCACAGATCGCACACAGCGTAGGCGCGTACTTCATGGTCGATATGGCTCATATCGCAGGTCTTGTTGCCGCGGGCGAGCACCCCTCTCCGATTCCTTACGCGGACGTTGTTACGACGACTACACACAAGACACTCCGCGGTCCTCGCGGCGGTATGATACTTACCAATGATGAGGAGATCGCAAAGAAGATAAATAAGGCTATATTCCCCGGAACGCAGGGAGGTCCTCTCATGCACGTCATCGCGGCTAAGGCAGTCTGCTTCGGCGAGGCGCTCAAGCCCGAGTTCAAGGAATATCAGCACAATGTAGTCCTCAATGCACGTACTCTTGCCGAAGGACTCCTATCCGAAGGCTTTGATCTCGTTACCGGCGGGACCGACAACCACCTGATGCTTGTCGACCTTCGCCCTATGGGTGTTACCGGCAAGGAGTTTGAGGCTCGCCTTGACAGCGTTCATATCACGGCAAATAAAAACGCTATTCCGAATGATCCCGAAAAGCCCTTCGTTACATCGGGTGTTCGCGTGGGTACTCCCGCGGTTACTTCGCGAGGACTCAATACCGATGACATGAAGACGCTCGCGCATCTTCTCGCACTTACCGCAAAGGATTACGAGAACTCAGCTTCCGCAGTCCGCGCAGCGGTTGCCGATATCTGCAAGAAATACCCTTTGTACAAAGATTGAATCCAAAAATATAATATGGGAATCGCATCTGCCTTCAAAAATTAAGGCAGGTGCGATCTTTATTGTAAGACGAAAACCCCGCGACAGTGGCGGCGGGGTTCTATAAAGGCTTTGCCGATAAGCAGGAATCGAATAAAGAGTAGGAGCATAATGTTTTTATGCCAAAGGCTCCTTCCGAGAGGGAGCTGTCACCGAAGGTGACTGAGGGAGAGTACGAGCAGTAAGAGAGTTTATGCTCAATGTGTCTGTTATGTTTTTTGATTTTTCAACAAGATACTCTATCCAAAGAACATAAAAAGTCAATATGCACGCAGGCTCCTTCCACCGCAAGCGGTCCCCCTTCCTCTCGGAGGAATGCTTTGGTTGACACTCGTTTACGAGTAGCGGGTAATGATCGCGTGGTTGGCAGACCGATAAAAAGCGCACTTGTGCGCTGCCCATAGTATTAGGGCTATGCCCTAAACTGAAATACCACCCGCTACTGATATGCACCCCAAAAGTTAGACACTTTTGGGGTGCATATCACATTGACCTTGGGGGTATACGTTTGTTTGCATCTCCACTCGGATGTGGGTGGGGACGCGGAAAAGCCGATTTCAGCTATTATAAGAATTTAATTATCTACTCAAATGTGAAAATTATCAATGATGAAGTGCTGCAGCAGGAGTCTGTGTAAACTGTGCGTAAGTGTCGGTAGCAACATTTGCTACATCGTACAGACCGTTAATGTTTACATAGATCATACCGTCATCCATAGTGGCAACAGGGGTGTTATCATGGTTAGCAAAAGTATTTCCACCGCAAGTTACATTTGCAAATGCCTCGATGTCATCAACATCGATAACAGCGTTGCGGCAAAGGTCAACACCGATGAAGTTGTTGTTGGTGATAACGGCGGTGTACTTACCGGAAGCAGCGGTGTTCTGAATATGGAGCATACGCTCTACCTTTGTGCCGTGTGCGTAGGTTCCGTTTCCGTCAACAATAAAGGTACAGTTGGTAACGATAATCTCTGCGCCGTCCTTAGGTGTGATCTGGATACACTCCCACTGGGGGTTGGTGAAGGTACAGCCGTCAAATACTACTTTGCCCTCAAGTCCGCTTGCGTAAACGCTGGAAGCCTGGTTGTTTGTCCAAACTGGATTTGCAAAGTTTACGTTTTTAAAGTTAACGTTAGCGGTGGGTGCAATGTATAATTCCTTTGAAGTGATAACGGAATTTCCGTCGCCGATAATTTCAACATCACCGTTGATGGTAACTGATGATGTCAAAACAATGTCGCTACCGAGACGAACGTTTTTACCGCTTGTGAGTGCTTCTCTGAGTGATGCCTCGTCAGCAACTACAACCGGATACTCCGCATTCTTGTCGTAGATATCATCAAAGCTGTCAGATTCAAAACCTGCGACCTGAGTAGCAACAATGGTGATAGACAGATTTTCAAGAACCTTATTCTGATACTCGTTGCCTGCTTCCTCTTTCATATGAGCTTGCAGAGTGTAATAACCGACATGCATGGGATAACCATACTCAGGTTTTTCGGGAGTAAGAAGATAACCTCTGACAAAATCCGCTTCATTTTCATCAATACCAAACATGTTTTCTGCAACTGCGGCTTTATCAAAAGAAATCTCATATGGCATAGTTCTCAGGGCAGAACCATCGAAATTGCCAGAATCAATGCGATAATTATCTTCTCCCATCCAATTGAAAGCGTAGGAAAATTCAAGTGCGTCCAAAAGTTCCATATCACCGGAGATACCGTTTATAAGTACTTTGAACTGCAGAGCAAGGTTGCCATTGTTTGTGATCTTGAGAGTAGGCAGTTTG
>CAYQEY010000122.1:0-3968 GCA_964416635.1 uncultured Lachnospiraceae bacterium
ATAATTCTTTATCTTTTCGTCAGATTTTTTTAACCCCAACTATTGACAAAGAGCCCAAATGCGACGGCATTTTTACTTACTTTTATCTATGATAAAGCTTTTTTGAAGCGTATATCGGCTCACAGGTGAGATTAAGACCGAGCTTGCGATATACCGTGCTGTCAACGCTTGAGGGAATAACACTTATATGGGCCTGACATCCCTTGAGCTTTGGAAGCTGATCCATAGCCTTTGCCGCTACCTCGCAGGTGGTTGCGGATATTGCCAGAGCAATAAGTATTTCATCGGCGTGAAGTCTCGGATTGTGATTTCCGAGGTTATCTATCTTGAGCTTTTGTATCGGCTCAATTACCTCAAGCGGGAGCAAGAGATAATCATCATCGATGTTTCCGAGCCTTTTTAGGGCGTTGAGAAGTGCCGAGGCGGACGGACCCATAAGCTTTGATGTCTTACCGGTGACTATGCTTCCGTTCGGAAGCTCGATAGCTGCAGCGGGCTCTCCGGTAAGCTCTGCTTTCTCAATTGCAGGGGCAACCACCTTACGGTAGTTTGTGTCAATACCGACCTGCTTCATGATAAGCTCTGCCTTGTATACCTCTTCGGCATCGGCATTACCGTTTCTTTTGCGACAGAGCGTGTCGTAATACCTGCGTATGATCTCCATTTTCGAAGCGTCACAGACGACCTTGTCGTCGGTGATGCAATAGCCCGCCATATTTACGCCCATATCTGTAGGAGATTTGTAAGGACATTCACCGTATATTTTTTCGAAAATATCCTTCAGAACGGGATATATCTCGATATCTCTGTTGTAGTTTACCGCAGTTGTTCCCGTGGCTTCCAAATGGAATGGGTCGATCATATTGACATCGTGCAGATCAATGGTAGCCGCCTCGTACGCCATATTGACCGGATGCTTGAGCGGAATATTCCATATGGGGAAGGTCTCGAACTTTGCATAACCGGCTTTGATGCCTCGTTTGTGATCGTGATATAGCTGAGAGAGGCAGGTCGCCATTTTTCCGCTTCCGGGGCCCGGCGCAGTTACAACTACGAGTGGGCGTGTCGTCTCGACGTATTCGTTTCTTCCGTATCCGTCATCGCTGACGATCTTTTGAAGATTTGAGGGATATCCTTCAATGGGGTAATGCTTATAAACTTTTATTCCGAGATTTTCAAGACGTTTAATAAAAAGGTCTACCGAAGATTGATTTGTGTACTGTGTGATAACTACACCGCCCACCAACAGACCTATTTCGTTGAAGGCATCGATCAGTCGAAGCGTATCCATATCATAGGTTATACCGAGATCTCCGCGGATCTTATTCTGCTCGATTGCGGAAGCGGACACGGCAATAATGACCTCGGCGTCGTCCTTCATTTTGAGAAGCATTCTGATCTTACTGTCGGGCTGAAATCCGGGAAGAACGCGGGATGCGTGGTAATCGTCGAAGAGCTTGCCGCCGAATTCAAGATAAAGCTTACCTCCAAATCCCGATACGCGTTCCTGGATCTTCTGAGACTGTAACCTTATATATTTATCGTTATCAAATCCAATACAATTCATACTATTCCTCGCAAAATAAAATTACCCTTATATTGTAATATATTTTTAGTCTTTTTTCAATAGAAAAAGTGAAAAAATACGAAAAATATCAAAGTCCGTCGATATAGCGACAAGCCGCAAGTGCCGCAACCGCTCCGTCTGCAGCCGCCGTAGTTATCTGACGTATCTTTTTTGTCCTGCAATCTCCGGCAACAAAAACTCCTCTCGTGTCGGTCAGACAGTTTTCATCGGAAATAATATATCCGTAGTTATCGAGAGATACAAGGTCGGAGAAGGCGCTGTTTTCGGGTTCTTGTCCTATAGCCACAAACATTCCGTCAAGCGCAAGCACGGACTCCTCGTTTGTAGCTGTGTTTTTAAGCGAGATACCGCAAAGCTCGCCGTTCTTGCTCTCAAGCGATGTTACCACGGTATCGTAGATCATGCTGACGTTGCTCTTAACTTCAAGTATCTGCAAAAGCTTTTTTTCTCCCGTCATAAAGGAAAGATTTTGAATTATGACCACCTCTGAGCAAAGGTCTGAGAGCATAACAGCTTCCTGAAGAGCCGTATTGCCGCCGCCTATGACAGCGACCTTCTTACCCGAGAAAAAAGAGCCGTCGCATACCGCACAGAACGATATTCCCGAACCTATAAGTTCTTCCTCACCATCGAGCCCGAGATGACGGTGCTTTGAGCCGGTTGCAATAATAACCGCCTTTCCTTCAAAGTCTCCGTATTCGGTCGAAACTACCTTATGCGTGCTGTGATCGGTGATCTTTGTAGCCTCGGCGAGCTCTATTGACGCACCGTGAGCAATTACCTGTTCAAGCATCCGTTCGGCAAAAGCACTGCCGCTTATCTCCATGATCGAGGGATAATTTTCCAGCTTTGGGGAATAGGTTATCTGACCACCGAAATTCTCCTTTTCGAGCAAAAGAACACTTTTGTCCGCACGGAGCGCGTAGAGCGCGGCGGTCATTCCTGCAGGACCTGCTCCGATGATAATGATATCGTTCATGTTTAACCTCTCGTTTAAGATAAAATTAAAATCAATAAAGCGGGGGGCAAAGCTGTCAGCAATGCCCTCCCGGGGGATTTATTTGTTTACTTGATTACGTAATTACCGAACGTAGGAATCCGCAAATTTACGAACATTTGAAACGTTTACGATCTTGTCTGACTTATCTCCGTTTACAATCACAAGTGTCGGAGCGGCGGTTATTCCGTACTGCTTTGCAAGATCGGGATTCTGATCTGCATATATCTTTTCATATATTACACCGGCATTTCCCAAAAACTTTTCAGCCATCTTGCAGTTGGGGCAGGTCGTGGTAGCGAACAGCAGTACCTTGCCGTCGGAAGGACACGAGGCTTTATCGTTAATTGCATCAGCCTTTACGGTATTGAAATTGCGATTTGCCATAGAATCGGCGATATTGTAAAGCTTACGGTGCTTGTATTCCTGTGCCTTGCCGTCGTTCCAAGCCTGAACGGGTCGGTAATAACCGGTAATACGGCTGTATACCTCGGTGTTCTCACCGCAGAATGGGCAGGTGAACTTTTCGCCTGCGATATATCCGTGTACCTTGCATACAGAGTAGGTAGGAGAAATCGAATAGTAGGGAAGCTTATAGTTTTCGGCTATCTTTCTTACGAGATTAGCGGCAGACTTCCAATCGGGAAGCTTCTCGCCCATATAGGCATGGAACACAGTTCCCGAGGTATAAAGAGTCTGGAGCTCGTCCTGAATATCAAGAGCATCGAAGATATCCGAGGAATATCCGACGGGAAGATGAGAAGAGTTTGTGTAGTATGGAGTCTCGTCCTTTTCGGAAGCCGTAATAATGTCGGGGAATCTCTTAATATCGTGCTTAGCAAGACGGTATGCCGTGGATTCAGCGGGAGTTGCTTCGAGGTTGTAGAGATCTCCGTACTTTTCCTGATAGTCGGAGAGACGATTTCTCATGTGATTGAGAACATCCTTTGTGAATTCCTGAGCCGTCTTGTCAGTAAGGTCCTTACGTATCCACGTTGCATTAAGACAAGCTTCGTTCATACCGACAAGACCGATGGTGGAAAAGTGGTTATCAAAGGTTCCGAGATATCTCTTGGTGTAAGGATATAGACCCTCATCGAGAAGCTTAGTGATAACGCCTCTCTTGATCTTGAGCGAACGGGCAGCGATGTCCATCTTGTGATCGAGACGTGCATAGAAGTCGGCTTCGTTTTCGGCAAGATATGCTATTCTCGGCATATTTATCGTAACGACACCGATAGATCCGGTGCTCTCACCGCTTCCGAAGAATCCGCCCGACTTCTTGCGGAGCTCACGGAGATCGAGTCGGAGACGGCAGCACATACTTCTTACGTCGCTGGGCTCCATATCGCTGTTGATGTAATTGGAGAAATAAGGAGTACC
>CAYQEY010000123.1:0-3742 GCA_964416635.1 uncultured Lachnospiraceae bacterium
ATTTTATTTGCTATATCTGTTGGTTTCACCCCAACATTTATTATAGAACCTTTTTATTTTATTATATAGAAAGTGCTGACCCCATTGTATAAAGTTTTTGATCAAACTTTTTTCAAAAAGTTTGCGGGGTGGAGGGCGAGGAGCCCTCCAAAAATAAAGCGGGGTGGAGGGCGCGCAGCCCTCCTTTTTTCCTCGAATAATTTATCCGTATACAAGAGTTTTTGATTGACATTTTGATCTTATTATGTTATGATGTATATACAGATATATCCCGGAGGCAGTTATGAAAAAAGATGACAAGCTCCAAAGTGAACAAGGCACCGACGCAGCACCCGAAGTGGAGATAATACCCGGTGAGATACCGCTTTACAGAACCTATGGAGTAACAAAAAAATACCATCCGCGGCTTACCAAAATAAACGAAATTCTCAGCAAATTTATCGTTCTCTATCTCATCGTATTCCAGGTATTTATTATTGTCATTGTCGGCGTCTCGTTCTGGATATTCAGCGGAGAGCTTATCTCGACAGTGGTAACGCTGATACTTTTCACGTTAATGTACCGGATCAATACGCGCATACCGCGCGCGCGTCGCAAATTCACGAAAAAGCTGAAAAAGCTTTGTCGCGAGAAGGGATATTCACTTGAATTCAAGCGCGGATTCCTGAGCTCGCTTTCGTGGGCGGACAAGGGCGAGATAGACTTTGTGCTCAAGGCAGACCCCGTGACCTACTACGTAAGGTACGCGACCGCCACCAAAAAGCTGTCGACCATGTCCTTTATCTCCAAAAACGAGCTTGTATACACGAAGCATCCTCGCAACAACAAATACACGCTGATCTTTGATTTTAAAGACAAGAGCAAGACAATGCACATAAGCTTCCCCGATTACATAGACGACAACGATAAAAACGCCATAAAGGCGATACTTATAAACCCCGTTCCGGCGAACATTGAGAAAAAAGGTGCCTTCGGCATCGGCATGGAGCCTACCGGGACAGGCGAACAAATTTTCGGCTACACCATATTCAACGGCACGGGATTTATAGAAACGCTGAAGCGCAATGCAGAGAAGACGAAAGATCGGGAAATATAAAATGACAGAGAAGATCAATAATGCCGAAATGCTCTCGGAAATATCACTTCGACCGCGTATTTTAAGTAAAGTATATTGACAAAAGCACGCTTAAATGCTAAAATAAATATGTAAAAATCTCAGAAAGGTGAAACTTATCATGCTTGAAACAGGATACTTTAAAGGCGGTAACGAATACGTCGTTACGTCTACAAATCCCAAAAGACCTCTACTCAACTACGTATGGAACGCAAGAATACTCAGCGGTATCAACAACTTCGGCGGAGGAGTAGGCTCGTACGGCGTTCGCGCTCAGTCCTATATCGACGCTGAGGGAAAGGGAAGATGCTCGGTCATCCGCGACGGCAACCGTTATTTTTACATAAAGGATATGAACACGGGAAAGACCTTTAACCCCGGCTGGTACCCCTGTAAGACAGACGTTAAGAATTACAGCTGTACTCACGGACTCGGATATTCCATAATCACGAGCGAGTGCGACGGCGTTGTGGCTACAGCAAAGGTTTTCGTAAACAGCTCAGACCCTGCCGAGATCTGGACGATCACCGTCGAAAACAAGTCGGAAAAGGCTAAGTCTCTCAAGCTCTTCTCTTTTGCCGAATTCCAGCTTGAAGGTTATCAGCGATACAGCGACTACAACTCCTATGTTTACGGCGAGAAGGACGGCAACGTCATCATGTGCCATAATGACGCTATGGAAAAGCCCCATAATTGGTTCAACGGCTTTATGGCAACCGACGTAGAGCCCGACGGCTTTGACACATCAAAGCGCGCATTCCTCGGTGTTTACGGTGATATTCGTATGCCAAAGGCAGTCGAGGCAGGCAAGCTCTCGAACAGCTACGCCGCCTGTGAGCAAATGGTCGGAGCATTTGAGCACGCTCTCGAGCTCGGCGCAGGCGAGTCCCGCACTGTCCACGTTCTTATCGGATGCTGCGACACCATGGCTACAGCCAAGGCGTTTGCGGATTCCATATTCGCTCCCGGCAATATAGATGCCGAGTTCGATGCACTCCTCGCAAGAAAGCAGGCTCTTGCGTCTGATATATTTGTAAACACCCCCGAGGAGAAGATCAACAATTTTGCAAACTACTGGCTCAAACAGCAGGTTTCTCTTTGCGCCGAGGTAGGTCGCGACACGGGCAAGGGCTTCCGCGATCAGCTTCAGGACGCTTGGGCGGTTGCATCCTTTGATAAGGAGCTTGCAAAGGGCAAGATACTTGAAACGCTTATGTATGAGTATTCAGACGGCAGATGCGTTCGCGGTTGGTTGCCTCTTGATCATCACGTTTACTCCGACGGCCCCACCTGGATAGCACCCACCATCAACGCCTACATCAAGGAGACCGGTGACGTTGACTTTCTTAACGAGAAGGTAAAATACCTTGACGAGGGCGTGGACACTGTCTGGGAGCATATCCTCACCGCAGTTCGCTTCGCAAGCGACGACGTCGGCGAGCACGGGCTTGTCCACTCGCGCGACGGCGACTGGAACGACTCGCTTAATATGACCGGTCTTCAGGGCAAGGGCGAAAGCGTCTGGACATCTATCGCACTTTGCTACGGTCTGCAGAACGTTGCCGAGATCGCCCGTGAGATCCTTCACGACGACGCAATAGTTGCCGAAATGCAGGAGCGTGAAGCTCGCATGAAGGCGGCTATCAACGATCAGGGCTGGGACGGCGAATGGTATCTTGCCGCTATCAACGACTACAACGAGAAGGTCGGCACGCATACCGAAAAGGAAGGTATGATCTACCTCAACAGCCAGACATGGTCTATCCTTTCCGGCGTTGCCGATGCAGAGCGCGGCGAAAAGTGCATGGCGTCGGTTGAAAAGTATCTCAACTCCGACTACGGCCCGCTGACCTTATTCCCCACCTACACAAAGTTCAATAACAGAATAGGACGTCTTACTTCTTTCGTTGCAGGTATCTGGGAGAATGGTACTCCCTACTGCCACGGCGGTACGTTCAAGATAGTTGCCGACTGCATTATGGGTCGCGGTAACAAGGCTTACGAGGATATGATGAAGATCCTCCCCGACAGTGCCACTAACCCCACCGAGCACTCCGGATGCGAACCATACGCCCTGACAAATATGTACTTCGGCCCCGATAACCCCAGAAAAGGCGAGACTCTCTTCGCTTGGGTCACCGGTACCGCAGGTTGGATGTTCCGCGCGATCACGCAGTATATGTGCGGCTTCCACCCCTCTTATAACAGCTTTACTCTCAATCCCTGCCTCCCTGCAGATTGGAAGGAGATAAGCGTGCGCCGTAAGTTCAGAGGCGATACCTACCTCATAACCGTAAAGAACCCCAACGGTAAACAGTCGGGCGCTTCTTCGGTCACCGTCGACGGAATACCCTCTTCCGCAAACGTTAAACTCTTCGGCGACGGCAAAGAGCATATTATCGAAGTCGTTATGTAAACCAATTTGGTTAGTTTGCGTTTTGTTTTTTTGCTACTTTCTTGAAAGAAAGTAGCACAAAGAACTTCCTACGAGGAAGTTTTTTGGAACATCAAGGCCGGTTTATTCAGTCTGAATTTTATACACAGTATTTTTCTAAGGAAGCTTTCTCGGACAGCTCATCGCTACCGAGAAAGCTTTTTATTTTATTATATAGAAAATGCTAATCCCCC
>CAYQEY010000124.1:0-3737 GCA_964416635.1 uncultured Lachnospiraceae bacterium
TTGACGGTCTTGAAGAATTGGGCAGAAGAATTGTCAAGGCACTGAACAACAAGCGCGGTTCTTGGGGGCTTCCGCCAAGCGAAGGAGAAGTCATTGCCCAGGCACTTATGCCTGATAACAGAAGATTCGAACAGATCATAGCCGATGCGGGATATGAGAGCAGCGAGAATTATCTTTATCTTGAGGAAAACGGGCAGAAATGCTTCATAAAGCCTCAGAATTACGAGATCAGCAAGAAAAGAAGCTACAAAGCTAATCCGTATACGGTTGAGAATATGGAGTACAACGAGAAGAAAGACGAATACACCTGTCCTAACGGAAGGAAACTTAAATTTAAAAGAGAGAGTAAAAAAACTACCGAAAACGGCTATGTCATATCGACCAGATATTACAGCAACGACAAATGCGGCAGATGTCCTCACAGAGAGAAATGTCATAGTTCAAAGAACAGATATAGAACGGTAAGATTAAATCAGGTACTGAATGAATACCGTCCGAAGACGCTTGAGGCGCTAACCAGCGAGGAAGGAGCATTGCTTCGTATGAATAGATACATTCAGGTCGAAGGTGTGTTTGGCGTACTTAAAGAGGACTATGGTTTCAGACGCTTTCTCACAAGAGGAAAACTAAATATAGAGACACAGTTTTTCCTTCTTGCATTTGCATTAAATATTGAAAAGCTCTGTAACAGAGAGAAAAAAGGAAGATTCGGGCTCGATTTGTTCAAGCTGAACGCCTCTTAGACCAATTCTTCCAAATTAAATGCTATTTCAAAACAAGGATTTCTTCTATCCTCTTTTTGTCATACTCATTTTTGCCTCTTTTCGAGGCTTTTTCTTTTATCCGGATTGTCTTTGTCCTTTTTCATAGCAAAAGGCCGAGCCAATTGCTTTTTTAAGCTTTTGACTCAGCCCCTTTTTTGTTTCCTAAATACATTCAGGAGGAAAGTCCGTGGACAAAAACAAAGAAGTCAATTCAACTGATCCGAAGCGAGAGAAGGTTCGGGTAATTCCCTTGTCAGCCATTGATGATGCACCTGACCACCCATTTTGGGTTCGCGACGATGAGGAAATGGCAGAGCTTGTTGAAAGCATTTCAACATTCGGGGTTATCGATCAGGTTATATAAAACTCCGTTATCCGAACGCATCATCGAATTTTTCCGTCTTTTTTATTCGCACATTTGAGCTTTATTTTCCTTTGAGATATAGCGAAATTTCTGACGTCGTGATTGTAGCAACATAATTGTAGGTCGTTGCTTGTATTTGCGCCGCGATTCGCATAGTACTTATTGGTGTGCTGTTCTGATATTATTGCGGTTTTCGGGCTGAAAATGTCTTAAACATTAGTCCTTGCGCATATGCACATCGACCTGCGGGAAGGGAATTTCGATTCCTTTTTCGTCGAATGCCTTCTTGACCTGTTCCAGAAGATCGAAACGTACCGCCCAATAATCAGCGTTCTTGCACCAGACGCGAGTGATCAAATCGATGCTGCTTGAAGCATGCTCAGAGACGCGCACCATGGGTGCGGGATCGCTCAAGATGAGCGAATGATTGGAGCAGATGCCGAGAATAATTTCCTTTGCCGTCTCAAAATCCACGCCATATCCGATTGAAAACGATACATCCACTCTTCGGAGATCCTTTTCGGAATAGTTTACAACTTCACAAGTGGACAGTTTTCCGTTCGGAAGGTAAACTACCTTGTTGTCCGGCGTTATGATTTTGGTGTTGCAGATATAAATATCCTCTACCGTCCCCGAATATCCGCATGCCTCGATAAAGTCATCGTCTTTGAAGGGACGCGTAAAAAGAAGCATTACTCCTCCTGCAAAGTTCGATATTGTACCGTTTATGGCAAGTCCAATACCGACGCCAAAAGATGCGATCAGCGCCGTAATTCCGCTGGTGTCAAGTCCCAAATATCCGACAAGGCAAACGCAGACGATCACCTTGAAAAGTATTCTGAAAATCTTGCTCAAGGTGCGCATCAGCGTCTTGTCGTATTTCATAAGGGATTTTGTGTTTTTCTCGCATGCTTTTTCAATCTTTTTAGAAAACCAATTGATTATCTTGAACGAAATAAAGAGCAAGATCAGTGCGATAATAACCTTAATACCCGTCGTTGTTAGCCAGTTTATTACTGTATTAAAAATGTTTTCCCAATTCATTTTCGTATCTCCTTAAAAAGATAATCCATTTTTTAAGTGAATCATCTTTAATTATATCACGCTTATGTAACATATTTTTATTAAACTCGTGAATGACCTGTAAATTGTTAATAGACATTGTAATCCGCAACATATGGTAGTTCATCGTGAAGGGAAGTCAAGCATAACCGTTAAGGTCGGATTTCGAGGAGAAGAAAAGTTTAATAAAGAGCGTTATTTATTTGAATGGGTCAGAATCCTTGCCTCCGGAAATATAAACGGCAATCTTATCTCCCGCTTGCATCAATTCATATCGCTTTACTGCTGTAACAAACGGATTCCACAATTCTTTCCCGCATTCTTTTGTGATACTTCGTCCGACTGACTGATACATTTCCACTTCCTTGCTCATTTTATCAACTCCTTGTAACAGTTATGGAATGCTTTCAAAAACTTTGCCATATCATTTTCCGTATCGCTTCGGCTGAAGCACGCATCAAATCGTCAATGGATCTTGCAATGTCGAGTGACCTCTTTGTTCTATCTTCTTTTTCTCAACATTGTTTTAGATTATATGTTTCCTATTTAAGTTTAAAATACAATCATTTGTTTTTTAGTATAGCCGCCCGCGAAGGATTAAAATTTGGAGAGGTCCTTGATGACCTCTCCCGCAATAATCAAGCCAACCACAGAGGGGACAAAAGCGTTACTGCCCGGAACCTGTCGGCGCTGGGTACACTTTCGCGCTGTCCCCGGCGGACAGATGCAGTGTGTACGGCAACTGATTGCCATGTCGTCAACCGGAGTGATCGGCGGTTCCTTGGAATACACAACCTTTAATTTTTTGACACCTCTGCGTTTCAGTTCATAACGCATGACCTTTGCAAGCGGGCAGACCGATGTTTTATAAATATCCGTTACCTCAAAAGCGGTGGGATCGACCTTATTGCCCGCACCCATCGAGCTGATAATGGGAGTACCGGTAGCATTGGCGTTGAGCACAAGTGCAATTTTCCCCGTTACGGTGTCAATGGCATCGACAATGTAATCATATTTAGTAAAGTCAAACTGTTCTGCTGTTTCAGGCGTATAGAAGGTTTTATAGGTATTGACAACCGCATCGGGATTGATTTCATGAATCCTTTCGGCGGCAACATCCACCTTATATTTCCCGACCGTTTTTCGTGTTGCATATATCTGACGGTTGATGTTGGTCAGGCAGATCCTATCATCATCGATAAGATCTACGGTTCCCACGCCGGAACGGACAAGTGCTTCTACGGCATAACCGCCTACACCGCCGATTCCGAATACAGCAACACGGGAAGCCGATAATTTTTCCATTGCTTCTTTTCCGAATAACAGCTCGGTTCTTGAAAATTGATTCAGCATGTTGTTCCTTTCTTTACGGTGAAATACAGACCGTCCTCGGAAAAGACCGCCTGCATATTCATATCGGTAAAATAAGCAGTAATATACTTTTGTAATTCATCATTGCTTTCGTCAAGAGAAAAATATTGCCCTCCGCAGCCGTCATGAAAGTGAATTTGAGCAGAGAAACGGTCGTTTACTTCTTTTTTTAGTTT
>CAYQEY010000125.1:0-3692 GCA_964416635.1 uncultured Lachnospiraceae bacterium
TTTTGTTATTTGTTACAATTTATATCTGCATTTTTATGTGTATTTTTGAGCATAAGATATTAAAAAACGACGTAAAGCAGTATACACACTGCGACGCCCATTCGCCGCCTTGCACTTCTTTTTAATGTAAATTCTTCTCTTGCAATTACATCTTCTTACATTCAAATTTTGGCATTAGTATATGCACGTCAGTTTCGGCATATACTTTCCTTGAAAGTAAAAAAATATATGATAAAGGAAGCAATTATGAAAAGAGCCTTGCGTTTAGCCATAATATTTATAACGTCAGTTTCACTGCTCTTCTGTGCGGGACTCATATTTTTTGCAGTCAGGAACAAAACGCGGTTTTGTCCCCACGCAAGCTTTGACACCGAGATCATAGCGGCGACCTGCACCGAAAGCGGGAAGACGGTACACACCTGCAAAAAATGCGGATACACATACGAGACCGCCCCCACGCCACCGAAAGACCACACTCTGCGCTCAACCATCGTTTCTCCCACCTGCTCCGCGCAGGGATATACATTATATTACTGCGATTGCGGCTACTCGTTCCGCTCCGATCTGACTCCGCCATCCGAGCACAAGCTTTTATCCGAAGTATTCAGTCCGACCTGCACCGAGCAGGGCTACACAAGGTATTACTGCTCCGAATGTTCCTATTCATACAAAAGCAATTTCAAGGAACCCAACGGCCATGTTTTTTCGTCCGAAAGGGTTTTACCGACAGCTACGTCCGCGGGATATACTCTTTACACCTGTGAATGTTCATACTCCTATAGAGGCGACTACGTTTACTACAGCGACATACTCGAAAGCGCATACACCGACAATATTGATGTTTTGGCACGCGGAATAGACGTATCGCGCTGGAATCACCAAATTGACGCGGCAAGCGGAGAGTATATTCCTCTTAATTGGTCGGCAATAAAATCACAGGGCTTTGATTTCGTTATACTCAAGGCGGGAAGTACAAAGAGCGGGATCGAGCCTACATTTGAAATGGACTATGCCGGCGCACGTGCCGCGGGGCTTGAGATCGGCGCATATTTTTACACCTATTCAAACACCGTTTCGGGAATCTCACAGGATGCCGACCGACTCCTGCTTTGGTTAGAGGGCAAAAAATTCGAATATCCCATATACCTCGACCTTGAAGACGCTTCTCTTTCATCGCTCGGCAAAAATCACCTGAGCGCTATGTGTGAGACATTTCTGTGCAAGCTGCAGCAAAACGGATATTATGCAGGACTGTACACCAACCATACGTGGCTGACCACTATTCTTGATACCGCGCGCATGGTTACCCTATTTGACCTCTGGTATGCACGCTACCCCGGCACGAGTATGCCGACGTGGAACGAAGAGAAATACGGAAAACAGCTCGGAATGTGGCAATATACCCAAAGCGGAAGCATACAGGGCGTCGAGGGCAATTTCGACTTCAATTACTGTTATAAATATTACGGTAACCTTATGAAAAAATGGGGGCTTAACGGATTCTGAGGCTTGTAAAAATTACCAGTTGTGCAAATTGGAGTTCCAATTGACAAGTATGGGAAAATATGATACAATATTTTCATAATACATTGGTCATATTCGGAGGAACTCCCATTGAAAAGAAAAAGCATAATCTTTATCCTGTTGATGATCATTTTGGCGGTAAGCCTTTTCGCCTGCAACACCGAAGTAAATTCACCCCCCGGGGAAAGCGATGATTATACATCAGAAACAGATTACAAAGATACAGTCCAAACCGAAAAGCCCACAGAACCGCCGCACGTGCATGAGTTCGGAGAATGGAGCGAAGTCTCCGCTCCCACCTGCACCGCCGAGGGCGTCGAAGAACGCATTTGCAAGGAGTGCGGTGAAAAAGAGCAACGAAAAACAGCGGCGATTCCCCACGTTTTCACGAAAACCAAGGTCGAGCCCGATTGTGTGAACGAAGGATACACAAAATTCAGCTGTAAATGCGGATACGAGTATACAGCCGACAAAGTACCGCCAATACCGCATGATTTTACAGATACCGTCGTGCCGCCCAAATGCGAGGACAAAGGCTATACAGAGCATTTGTGCAGCGAGTGCGGATATTCATATACCGATGCTTACACAGACCCGCTCGGACACAGTTTTACAAAGACCACAGTTTATCCGACCATACTTGCACCCGGCAGTAACACCTACACCTGCGAGTGTTCGTTCAGCCATACGGATTATATTTTCTACAGCGATATACTTCCAAACGCATACGTCGAACAAAGTAAGGTTTTAGCCAAGGGCATAGACGTATCAAGGTGGAATCATAACCTTGACGCAAATAACAATTACATACCGCTCGACTGGAACGCAATAAAGGCATCGGGGGTGAATTTTGTCATTATCAAAGCGGGCAGCACCAAGAGCGGCATCGAGCCGACATTTGAAATGGACTACGAAGGAGCGCGTGCGGCAGGGCTTGAGATAGGTGTTTACTTCTATACCTATTCAACCACGCTTGAAGGGATCAAAAAAGATGCAAATGATCTTATGGGCTGGCTTGAAGGAAAAATTTTTGAATACCCAATATATCTCGACCTTGAAGATCCATCGCTCGAAGCCCTTCCGCAAAGCCTGCTCGGCGAAATGTGCGCAGAATTCATATCGGCACTTCAGGCTAAAGGATATTACGCAGGGCTTTATTCAAACCATAATTGGCTCACTTACATACTCGACACCGAAAAGACGCTGTTGCTTTATGATATCTGGTACGCAAGGTATCCTTTGACAGAATCTCCCGTATGGAACGAAGAAAAATACGGCAAGCAGCTCGGAATGTGGCAATACAGCGAGAGTGGAACGATCGATGGTTTTGACTGCGCCTTTGACCTCAATTTTGCTTATAAGAATTATAAGGATATTATGATAAAGTGGGGACTTAACGGCTTCTGATTACACATAATAAATGCAGGCAGATGGCATTTGGAATGTTATCCTTAACGTATAACACGCTAAATACCGTCTGCCTTTTCCATTTCCGAGAAGATCATGAATTTTCAAATGTCTTCGGGAAAAGTCTTTTTGTGTTGCCTCGAAGTATCTTTTTCTTATCCTCCTCGGATATGCGCGCCCAAGCAATTCTGCCGACCTGAAATGCGGTGGGAATAAGTATCTGTTCCGAAAATATTTTATAAAACATTTTTCAAAAATTTATAAAACATTTTTTCAAAAAAAGCTTGACAAACTGAAAATGTTGTGATACAATATTTGGGCGTGATCGGGAGAGTACTCCGAGAACGCATAAGCGCCGTTAGCTCAGCTGGATAGAGTGTTTGGCTACGAACCAAAAGGTCGGGGGTTCGAATCCCTTACGGCGTGCCAAAAAGCAGATAGCACTTTTGTGTTATCTGCTTTTTTTGTTCAAAGTAAGGGATTCGAAGGCGGAGCGTAATGAATGACAGCCCGGTGGGCTGTCAGAACGCGTAGTGACCGAGCCCGCAGGCGAGAAGAATCCCTTACGGCGTGCCAAAAAACGACGTAAGGGGAGTTTCGCTCTCTGCGGAGAGCGACAAAGGCTCCGCCTTTTGAAACCGCAAACTTTTTGAAAAAAGTTTGATCAAAAACTTTTTGCGTGGGTTTAGCACTTGATTTTTAATAAAGTCATGACCACCAGCCGTGCTGGTGGCTTGAGTAAGCCCCCTTGGGGCATGTCA
>CAYQEY010000126.1:0-3688 GCA_964416635.1 uncultured Lachnospiraceae bacterium
TTCAAATCTCTAACACAAATTGCGAAAAATATCTTTTTTATAGTCCGCTGACATATCGAGTGTTTATAACAGATTTGAGTTATGGACACTCGATTTCTTTATTTTATTCCACAGCTTCGTTGACTGTTTTAAAGGTGACCGTTATATTTAGCAAATAGAATGCCAAATCTCGATTAATACCTTTACAAAATGTTTGTTTTATGATATACTGTGCAGGTAAAACTTTTATAAGATCAAGAGGAGAATGCAACGTGAATACCGACAAGAAATATTCCATCCACGATATTAAATTCCGCCGCAAATTTTCGGTCAATCCCTTCAACACGCTAAGAATGAAGCTCGGTGAGATGAGCTTTTGGAAAGATTGGATAAACACCACTCGCGGAGATCCTTATCCCGTGCTTCTCAATTCGGGTTCTCTACGGGAGGAAACCGGCAACGGTCGCCTCAGTGTCGACAACGTCTCAGGCAGCCCGGCATCAAAAGCACGTCTGTTGGGTCAGCATTTCCCTTACGCATTCTACGAGCTTACGATAAATACCCTTGAAAATGCCTCTGCAGGCTTTATGCTTTCGGCAAACTACGGTGAGTACTCCTCGTACACAAAGGAAGATGCTCCCGTGCTTCGTGTCTCGATCGTCCACAACAAAGATGAAGCAAATATAAAAATCGCACACGAGCTGACTGTCGGCGGAATTGTAAAAAAATCTGTCGTGGAAGAGGCCGAATACCCGTATGTCAGAGGTATGAGCCTTATACTCGCCTGCCGCGGAAAGTTCTTTGACATCTATATCAGAAGCGACAAAAAGACAGAGCCCTGCCTCACGCTTGACATTCCCGAATTTTCCGACATAGTAAAGCACGGAACTTTTGTCAACTCGACCTCCGCCCTTTGGTACTGTGTTGAACCCGGGGGAAGCTTTGTTGCCGAGGACGTGGAGTTTTATCTCAGCGCAGGCATCAGCCACGCTGATATGCGACCGATACGCTATGAGGACGGAACGCCCATAATAACCGAAGGAAAGCTGTTTATGACTATGTCCTCCCGACTTGAAGCAGGCGGGTATCAGTCGGTAATTTCTTGGAATCCTTCAACCGCTGAATTCAAATTGGAAGGCGCGATCTTCTTCGACTGCGGTGACGATCGATGGTGCTCCGATGTTGCCTCGTCCATTCTCTATAACCGTCCCACGAATGAGTGGTATATTTGGGGAGTTTCCTTCTCACACGGACATATTCTTTTCCACGGCAAGTCGGGATCCGATGTCAGATACGGCATTACGGTTATCGACGCAGAGCTTATGACGGCACAAAAAACCGATACCGATACCGCTGACGCTCTTGCAATTCAGGCAGGTGTCTCGGCGTCTGTAAACGCCACGCTGTCCGACGACACGATTTGGGCGGCAAAATCGGGCGACGAGGACCCCGACTTCGTATACGACCGCGAGAGCGGAAAATGGTATATGACGATATGCCGTATCGTCAACGAGCCGAGCGGAAATCATTACCGTTATTTCCTTTACGAATCGGACAAGCCTTTTGAAGGCTACAAATTTGTTGATAAAACACTCGACGGCGAAAATACGGGCGGCTCGATAGTTCGCATCGGGGGCAAACTGCACTTTATCTGCGGTTCAAACTTCAAGGTTCGCTCGCAGTATAACATATACGACCTTCCGGATATGTCAGCATATTCTCCAATCCGCTGTGATTACGACGACGGCGGCTTCCGCGGATGGGGCACGGTAATACCCGTACCCTGCGGCAACCGAGTCAAATATATGTGGATGACCTTCGATCGTCATTGCGGAAGCTCATACAATTGGAGCTACGGAAATATTTACGTATATGAGTCCGATGTTATGAATACGAATAAAAAAGACTAATGCCAAGAGGCTCTGACCGAAATATCAGAGCCTCTGTTTATTTTATAAGTATTTTACAAGATCAAAGCGTGCAAGTCTGATATGCTGTCTTGAAACCGTATACGACATTGCAAGCTCGCCGTCCGAGAAATATTGAATAAAAGGATAGAAACAGCTTCCCCGCATATTTGCCTGAAGAACCACTTGGCTATTTGATATGTCGTCAGTGTCTATCTTTATTACACCGATATGCTCTCTGTCTATCGGTGCGTGGAAAAGATACAGCTCTCCGCGGTACATTATAAAGTCGGATCTCGACTGGCAGTCCTCAACCAAAACCGGCTTTTCCCACAAATCGGCATCAATGTCGTAGCGGGTCAAAAATCCGCAATTGGTGCAGTCCTGCTGTCTTACAAAATAGTATACCTTGCCGTCAAGAACGTATACCGAATTTTCCCACTTTGAAAGGTTTGGGAAATCGGGCTGTGAGATGTATTCCCATGTGATAAAATCGCGACTCCTGATAATGCAGTTAAAATCTCCGCTGTATGTTCCGGTGTAATAGTATGTCTCGCCATTCTCTTCTCTTGTAGTGAACTTTTGCATGATCCCGATGTCGCTGTACATCGTTTTGACGCCGATGCCGTTTTCGGCAAGAGCCGAGGTGATTCCCGTGGTGCTGAAATCGTTTGTTACCTCTCCCACCTTAAATCTGTTCACGCCCACCTCGCCCAAGGTTTTGGTGGTAATGTCAAAATATCTGTAAAGGCGGTAATACACATCTCCGACCTTTGCTGTCCACAAGATCATCAGAGTTTTGTCGTCTACCTCGGCAAAGATCGTGTCGTAAACCATGTTGACTCTCTGCCCCGAGCAATCATCGCCGACCGACTGCACGTCAAGCACGGTCATATCTGCAACGTTATCGACGGGACAGTACGCAATTCTTGCGGTCTGATTGTTGGGGTCTTCGTTTGCATCCTTGCAGTTCGCGTAATAAGTCATATAGATCATGCCGTCGATCTGTGCAAAGGTCGACACATGTACCATCTTGTCTGTATCCTTTTTCTCAAAATCGGCAACAAAGCGCTCACTTATCTCTTTTGCAAAGAGATCTCCCTTGGCTTTTGCCTCGTCCGAGACGTCAGCGCTTATCTTTGCGCGATAGTCGGTGATCTCGACTCCGTCAATTATCCTGACCTGCTTATCGGTAGCGTGATCGGTTGAAAAAATACTCTTATTGCTCATTTTTCCGTTTCCTTTCTTTTATGAAATTTATGACTATTGAAATTATCGCAATGCTTTCGTTTACCATGCCTATATACGAACCTACGAAGAAATCGTATGTCAAAAAGGTCAGTGACACCGGAATCGATATTATTTTTGTCAGTCTCGGATTTTTGAGCCACAAGGACACCGTAACGAATGTCGAAGCGGCAATCGGTAAAATATTTATCGGTGAGGAAAATGTCATGGCACCCACGCACCAGTTTACGATTATAAAAGAAAGCGGAATTATGAATTTATTCTCCCACTTCTTGCCCTCGCGGCGCATAAATACGAGCTCCCTGACTATTCCCACAGCATTCGGAACTATACCGCCGTAAGCGCCTAAACAAAAATAGTGTACGCTCCAGCACAAGTCAGCACATAGCTTGGCGGTTATAAGTTTTTTTCGCTCTGCCTGCTGATATACGCAAAAAAGCGAGATCATGGCGCCGATACCGAATATTTGAGCAACAATATTCATTTTTTGTCTCCTCTGTCTGCGTTGTAAATAGATATGACCCAATTTGTTGAAAAAAATAATAAGAATATGG
>CAYQEY010000127.1:0-3545 GCA_964416635.1 uncultured Lachnospiraceae bacterium
ATCTTTTTTATCGCCATTTGATGGCGGAGAAGGAGAGATTTGAACTCTCGCGCCGGTTTATCCCGACCTACACCCTTAGCAGGGGCGCCTCTTCGGCCAACTTGAGTACTTCTCCATAACTCAAATTCGGGCTGTCGACCCTCGCGGATCGCCGTTTTCCAAATCCGCTTTACTATTATATCCTATTTTGTTGCGTTTGTCAATATCTTTTTTAACTTTTGTAAATTTATTTTTTCTCTCCCTCTATCTTGAATTTGGCCGTATTATGTGTTATAATAAGATAGTCAAATTTATGCAGATCCGCAAAGGAGTTTTTAATGAAAAAAATACTATCATTCCTTTTGCTTATATCACTACTTTCGGTTTTTTGTATGTCTATCCTTCAGGTATCGGCGGCGCCGTCCGGTCAGCCTATACGCACCGCCGCAAATTTTGGGGCGATGGATTCTGCAGGGACCTATTATCTTGATGCAGATATTACTCTCAACGCGAGCTATTCAAAGGATTTTAAGGGAACTCTTGACGGAAACGGACACACCATTACGCTCAGCGGTGTCAGCTCGGCTTTTAACAATCTTGTCGGAGCGAAGGTCAAGAATCTCAACGTGGTCGTCGAATACACATCAAGCAAGACAGGTACATTTGGTGCGCTTGCAAACTATGCAAGCGGAACCTTTGAGAACCTGAACGCCTTGGTAAATTTCAGGATATCCGGCGAGGCATCAAGCTTCAAGGGCTCGGTCGGCGGTCTTATTGGCGTTATCAACGGCTCCTCAACTGTCAGCGGATGTTCGGCGAGTGGTGCTGTATCGGTTGATACGCTGAACGGAGCATCGGCATCTGCAGGCGGTCTCATCGGAAGGATATCGGCGGCGGGCAAAGTATCGATAATTGATTGTACAAACTTCGTAGACGTTACTTCAAAACAGTATCAGATGAACAACGGCGGAATTTTCGGCTCTGTTGACGGAAAAACACAAACGACTGTCAGCGGTTGTATAAACTACGGCACGATAAAGGGTACGAGCGGAAATCACAGCGGTTCTGCGGGTATTGCGGGCGGTGTAAGCGGAGCGAACGCGCCCGAGGCTGTCTTTTCCGTAAGCAATTGCGCAAACTTCGGCGCAATAGAGGATATGCTGTCCGAGGTCAAGTCGAAGGGAAATCACCATATCGGGGGAATCGTCGGACGCTTGTACGGCATGGCGGACGCAACCTTTGACAGCTGTGTGAACGCGGGATCCCTGCGCTCTATCGGCGGCGGCTGGGCATCTGCCGGCGGTATAATCGGCGGAACCATGACCTTCGGATTCAACTGGGTCGGAACTCACGCCGGAGTAACGAAGGTTAAGAATTGTGTGAACGTCGGTGACATAGTCGACGGAGAGTTTAGCGGCGGTATAATCGGCGGTGCGCTTCAATACAACACCGACGGCTCGAGCTTGACGGTCGAGCTGTGCTCGAACTACGGAAGCATCGGAGCATCGACGGCGGCAGGCGGAATTGTCGGACTTTGCGGCAAGGATGCCTTTAACGGCCTTACGATAAAACAATGCTACAACACCGGATGGGTGAGCTGTAACACCTCGCGCTGTGCGGGAATACTGGGATATTACGAGCCGACCGAGGGAGGAAGCAATAATAAGATAACGACGTATCTTGAAAGAACCATTGACGGATGCGTAAACGCAGGAGATATAAACTGTCCTGCAGGCGTGTCGGCTATCGTCGGCGGTGTTCAGAGCGGAAGCATAACCGTTCAGAACTGTGTTAACAGCGGAAAGCTGAATTCAAAAATCGCCTATCAGGTGGCTCCCGTGGTTTCGGGTACCATACAGTCATCCGGAAACGCAACGATCAACAGATGTGCGGCAGGCGATACTTATGCCGTGACGCTCACTGAGAAGAGCATAAACAGGAAGGTAAGCTCGCTTTTGGGGTTGCTTCCTGCAGACCCGACCGAGCTTTGTCTGTTGCTCGTATACACCGGAGTGCATGAAGCGAGCGATTTCACGGGCGGTTGGAGTGGATTTGAGAGTGCCCGCGATTCGGCTGCAGAGACGGTGTGCACTTTGCCCGACAGAGAAACTCTCGACACGGAATTTGACGGTTTTGTCGGCGTAATTGCACTGCTTGTGCGCTCCAACGCCGATACGGCGAAGCTTGAAGAGACGATAGAATATGCTTCGCAATATGTCGAAGATCTACCCGAATATACCTCGAAGAGCAGATATAACTTTAAAAACGCATATCTGCACGCAAGGATAATCAAGCTTTCGAAGTCCTCGCGCGAGGTCGTGGACTCGGCGACCGATACACTTACAAAGGCAATCGATAACATTGAATATTCCGCAAGCAGTCAGGACGTATCCGCTCTCGACAAGGCAATGAAAAAATATGAGGACTACGTTCCCGAGTATTACACTCGTTCGAGCTGGAAAGCCTATAAGGAGGCATACGTTGCGGCAAAAGAGCTGATGAGCGGGATCGACATACCGCGCAAAGAACTTGAAGCGGTGATGGCGACTATGAACTCCGCAGAAGCCGAGCTTGTTCCGAAGGCAGATGTGATGGTGCTTCAGGATAAGCTGTTTGAGGTCAAAGAGTCTTATCCCAAAGAGGATTATACGCCCGATTCCTATGCCGTGCTTGAAGATGTGTTCGCAATGGCAAATACGATGATAGCCTCACATAACATAGGTCAGCAGGAGCTCGATGAATGTCTCGCTGCGTTTGAGGGCGCGATCGCACAGTTGAAGAAGAAATCGGATTTCGGCGCGATAGATGCAATTATTGCGAGCATCATAGCGATAAAGCAGAACGATTATACTCCGCAGAGCTGGGAAGCACTCGTCGCTACGCTGGAGACGGTCGAACAGACCAGAAAGCGCTCTTCGGAGCAGGGCGATGTTTCTCCCGAACAGATGGAAGCACTTAAAGAGGAACTTGAAAACTCGATATCAGGACTTGTCGGATATGCCGAATACAGCAAGCACGACGAAATAATAGATATGTTCAATGCGATCGATAAAGGACTGTATACCGAGCAGAGCTTGGCACGCGTTTACAGTGTAGTCAATCGGATAGACCTTATGAGGGCTGCGACAAATACCACGGCAAGGTCGGCAAACGAAGCACTTTCGGAGCTTAAGGAAGCGATAAAGGCACTTGAAAAAGCAGAGGTGACACCCGAAAATACGGATGTTGTCAAGGTTACAGAGCCTGTAAGTAAAAAAGGCTGCGGAGCGATGCTCGGCGGCGGCTCTCTCGGCGCTCTTTTGTTGCTTGGCGCGGCTGTTCCGCCCTGCTTGAGAAAAATGGGGAAAAAGCGTAACGGTTGGTTCTTGTGAAAATTTACGGTATAAAGAGCCGCTAAGGGCTTTGTTTACGGAGGGCTACGCGCCCTCCATTCCTTTTATTTATGGGGGGGCTACGCGCTTTTACGGAGGGCTACTCGCCCTCCACCCCGCTTTTACGGTGGGCTCCTCTCCCTCCACCCCGTTAACCTGTTGAACAACGTTTGCTCAAAAATTTTATAAGGGGGA
>CAYQEY010000128.1:0-3358 GCA_964416635.1 uncultured Lachnospiraceae bacterium
GTACTTTCCTGTTGCAAACGCGGAGACAAGATCATCCTGCCGAGAAACGTGCACAGAAGTGTTATCAATGCCTTAGTGCTCTGTGGTGCAAATCCCGTATATGTAAATCCCGAAGTCGACGGAAGGCTGGGAATTTCTCTCGGAATGAGTCGGAAACAAGTTAAGAGAGCGATCGAGGAAAATCCCGATGCCGTTGCGGTACTTGTGAATAATCCGACTTATTATGGAATTTGCAGTGATCTTTGTGCCATCGCAAAAATGGCACATGAGGCAGACATGCTGTGTCTTGCCGACGAGGCTCACGGCACGCATTTCTATTTCGGCGAAAATATGCCGATCTCCGCTATGGCGGCGGGAGCCGACATGGCAGCTGTTTCCATGCACAAAAGCGGTGGAAGCTTGACGCAGTCCAGCCTGCTTCTGATCGGAAAAAATGTAAACGCCGGTCATGTCAGACAGATCATAAACCTTACACAGACGACTTCAGGAAGCTATCTTTTGATGTCAAGCCTTGATATCAGTCGAAGAAATCTTGCTCTGCGAGGAAAAACCGTTTTTCGCAAGGTCGTGGAAATGGCTGAATATGCAAGAGAGGAGATCAATGCGATCGGCGGTTACTATGCCTACGGTAAGGAGCTTATCAACGGAGATTCCATATTTGGTTTTGACCCGACAAAATTAAGCGTACACACACGTGACATCGGTCTTGCCGGTATTGAGGTTTACGACATTCTTCGCGATGAATATGACATACAGATAGAATTCGGTGACATCGGCAATATACTTGCATATCTCTCTATCGGTGACCGTATGCAGGAGCTGGAACGCCTGGTCAGCGCACTTGCCGAGATACGTCGCAGATACGGAAAGGACTCCAAAGGGCTTTTAAGTCAGGAGTACATAGACCCCGAAGTGGTTTGCAGTCCTCAGGATGCTTTTTATTCACGCAAGAAAAGCGTTCCTTTGGAACAAAGTGCCGGATACGTGTGCAGCGAGTTCGTTATGTGCTATCCCCCCGGAATTCCGATACTCGCTCCGGGTGAACGCATCACAAAAGAGATCCTTGATTACATTCGGTATGCAAAAGCAAAGGGATGTTCCATGACAGGTCCCGAGGATCCGAGGATAGAACATCTTAACGTATTGGATGAAGGAGGAGCTTTATAATGGATCTGTGGTTCAGTGAGTTTCACGCGCCCGATGTCAAGCACAGCTTAAGGGTCACAAAGCATCTGTATTCGGGTAAAAGCGAATACCAGCAGATAGACATTTTCGATACGCCCGAATTCGGGCGTGTATTGGCACTTGACGGAAACGTTATGCTGACGGAACGCGATGAATTTATTTATGACGAAATGATCACGCATATTCCAATGTCGGTTCACAAAAATGTACGTGACGTTTTGGTCATCGGTGCGGGCGACGGCGGCGTGGTAAAAGAACTTACAAGGTATGAGAGTGTAAAACGAATAGACCTTGTGGAAATGGACGGACAGGTAATAGACGCCTGCCGCACATACATTCCCGAAAACGCTTGCAAGCTAGATGACACCAGAGTTCACATTTATTTTGATAACGCGCTTCGTTTTATCAGACGGTGCAAGGATGAATACGATCTTATTATCGTTGACTCCAACGATCCGTTCGGTCCATCCGAGGGATATTTCACGAGAGAATTTTACGGGATTTGCTATAATGCCCTGCATGAGGACGGAATCATGGTCAATCAGCAAGGCAGTCCCTTTTACAAGCAGGACGCCGAAGCCTTGCAAAGGAGTCACAAGAGGATAGTCAACACCTTTCCGATAAGCCGTGTCTACCAGGCTCACATCCCGACCTACGCCGCAGGATATTGGCTGTTCGGCTTTGCCAGCAAAAAATATCATCCCATTGATGATTTCGATGTGGAACGCTGGAAAGGTCTGGATCTTGATACGAAATATTACACTGCCAAATTGCATGTCGGTTCGTTTTATTTGCCGGCATACCTCGAAAAGATGCTTGAGGAGGTAGAATAGTGAAAAAGAATATAGAAACCTTCATCGGTTGCGACTGCGAATATCGCGATTCCAAAATAGTTTTGTTCGGTGCGCCCTTTGATTCGACGACAAGTTTCCGTCCGGGGGCAAGATTCGGCTCGTCTGCCATTCGCCACGAAAGCTTCGGAATCGAGACCTACAGTCCGTATCAGGATAAAGATTTAAGTGATGCGGGGATTTTTGATTGCGGTGACCTCGAGCTTTGTTTTGGCTCAGCCGAGTCGGCTTTGAACGATATTGAAAGAAAAACTTCCGAAATACTGGGAGATGGGAAAATGCCGTTTTTGATCGGCGGAGAGCATCTTGTAACGCTCGGTGCGGTGAGGGCGGCTTTTGCAAAATATCCGGATCTGCATATCATTCATTTTGACGCACACGCAGACCTGCGTGATGATTATCTCGGAGCACGGCTCAGCCATGCTTGCGTTATGCGGCGCTGCCATGAGCTTTTGGGGGATAAAAGGATCCATCAATTCTGTATCAGAAGTGGCGAGAGGACGGAATTTGCTTTTGCCGCAAACCATACGGATATGCATAGATTCGGCTTCGACGGACTGAGCGAGTTAACATCAAACCTGTATCGGGAGAATACGCCCGTCTACTTAACCGTTGATCTGGATTGCCTTGACCCCTCCGGGTTCTGCGGAACCGGAACGCCCGAGGCAGGAGGGGTGAGCTTTGCCGAGCTTTTATCCGCCGTTCTGAGTGCATGTAAGACCAATATCGTGGGAGCAGACATCAACGAGCTTGCGCCCATGCTGGATGCAAGCGGCGCGTCAACTGCGTTAGCCTGCAAAATTTTAAGAGAAATGCTTTTGGCGATCTGAAAATAAATAAACAAATATAAGGAGTATTGAAAAAATGAGCAGAGTTTTAGTTATCGGTTGCGGCGGTGTCGCAAACGTCGTAATAAGAAAATGTTGTCAGGTAGACGAGGTGTTTACCGAACTTTGTATTGCAAGCCGAACGAAATCCAAATGTGATGCGCTTGCAAATGCGCTGAAAGATAAGACCTCAACGCAAATTACCACTGCACAGGTGGATGCGGATGATGTGCAACAGTTGATTGATCTTATCAACTCCTACAAACCCGAGCTTGTTATGAACATTGCTCTCCCGTATCAGGATCTGACGATTATGGATGCGTGCCTCGCTTGCGGTGTTAACTATATGGACACTGCCAATTATGAGCCTGAAGACACGGATGACCCCGAATGGAGAAAAATTTATGAGAAAAGATGCAAAGAGCAAGGATTTTCCGCATATTTTGATTACAGCTGGCAATGGGCTTACCGTGAAAAGTTTGAAAAAGCAGGACT
>CAYQEY010000129.1:0-3347 GCA_964416635.1 uncultured Lachnospiraceae bacterium
GCCGTAAGCATAAAGTGGGTCAACGACCTTTATCTCGATCAGAAAAAGATCGCAGGCATACTTGCCGAATCCTTCACGGCAGAGGAAAAGAAACTTATAGTGATCGGGATCGGCATAAATATCTCGACCGCAGATTTTCCGGAAGATATCGCGCAGAAGGCGGGCTCGCTTGACGTCAAATACGTCGTGTGCAGCGAGCAAAAGCGCGCACTCGCGATCGATATATCAGAAAAATTGCTCGCATATATGAACGAGCGTTCGATTGCAGATACAATGCGGAAATACCGCGAACACTCCTGCGTTATCGGACGAAAAATAAAATTCGTTAAAGACGGAGAAGAGGTCGCCGCTACCGCTCTTGACATAACCGATACGGGTGCTCTTAAAGTAATGCTGACCACAGGCAAGACAATAATACTCAACAGCGGCGAAATATCAATATTTTGGGATTGGAGCTAATATGTCAAAATACAGCATAGGTATAGATTTCGGGACACTGTCGGCGCGAGCGTTGATAGCAGACACCGCCGACGGAAGCGTGGTCGGCAAGCCGCACGAATTTCAATATCCGCACGGAGTCATGACCGAGCTTTTCGGAACTGCTCTGCCCGACGGATACGCACTTCAGCATCCTCAGGACTACATAGATGCGCTCGACGCACTCATCCCCGCGCTGGTAGAGCAAAGCGGCGTCTCTCCTGACGATATCGTGGGTATCGGTATAGATTTCACAGCCTGCACCCTGCTCCCGCTCGGCGAGGACGGCTCTCCGCTCTGTTTTGATAAGCGATTCGAACGCGACCCTCACGCCTATGCAAAGCTCTGGAAGCATCAGGGCGCCAATAAGTACGCGCCGAAGATCGAGAGGATCGCCGCAAAATACGGGGATATGCTCAAGATCACGGGTGGAACACTCTCGAGCGAATTTTTGATACCGAAGCTCTACGAAACCTGCGTCGAGTCCCCGAAGGTCTACGCAGCTACCGCTAAATTCATAAACGCAGGCGATTTTGTCGCCTCCCTGCTCTGTGGCAGATACGTTCACAGTATGTCGTTCGCCGCGATCAAGGAGCATTACGACAACGCAAACGGTACGGGATATCCGCCGCGCGAGTTTTTCCGCGAGATAGACGAGGAGTTTGCAAACCTTGTCGACAAGCTCGGAACAAATATCGACTCCGTCGGCGAGTCCTGCGGATCGCTCACACCCGAATGGTCGGCTCGCCTCGGTCTCGGCACGCATACCCAAATAGCAGTGCCAATAATCGACGCCCACGCATCCTTCGGCGCGGCGGGGATCGAAGACGGCAAGGCGGTGGCTGTACTCGGAACATCGGCTGTAATGGCGGTACTCTCAAAGGAAAAACTCTTCGTTCCGGGCATACATTCGCACGGCTATGAGGCAAGCGCAAAAGGTCTGATGACCTTTGAGGCGGGTATTCGCGCAATGGGCGACCTTTACTCGTGGTTCGTCGAGAACTGCGTTCCCGCCGCATACGAACAAAGAGCCGAAAAGTGCGGAATGAACATTCATGCATATCTGCGCTCGCTCGCAGAGCAAAAGCGGGTCGGCGAGAGCGGACTTATCGCGCTTGATTGGTGGAACGGAAACCGCTCGGTAATACCCAATGACAAGCTTTCGGGAATGATACTCGGTATGCGACTGTCCACACGACCCGAGGATATATACCGAGCGCTCATAGAATCCACCGCCTTTGAACTTCGCCGCGTGTACGAAAACTACGTCTCGCACGGGATCAAGATAAAAAGCTTCGTCGCCACGGGCGGTATCGCCGCCAAGGATCCCATGCTTATGCAAATACTTTCCGATGTTCTCGGACGTGAAATCGACTGCCTTGTCACCGGTGACGCAACCGCGCTCGGCGCGTCGGTCTGGGGTGCGGCAGCCGCAAAATGTTATGCGGATCTCGAGACCGCTTCGGCAAAAATGAAACCCACCATCACAAGGACGTATTGCCCCATTGCCAAAAACGTCATAGCATATGATAAGCTTTATAAGCGATATACGGAGCTTTACGATTACTTTGCAGGCGGCGCAAACGACGTAATGGATTTTTTATACAACAATAAAAATATTATTTTATAAGGAGAAACAAAAATGAAACTATCAGTCAGCTCGTATTCTTTTTCACAGTACTTAAGAGAAGGAAAGCTCACACTCGATGAGCTGCCCCGCGTAGCGCATGAGATAGGCTTTGATGCCATCGAGTACACCGATCTGCCCGGTCAGACTCAGGAAGAAAAGCTTGAGCTCGCAAAAAAGATCAGAGCCAATGCAGAAGCTCTCGGTATGACCGTCAACGCATACACTATCGGCGCGTGCCTGTATCAGCCGACCGATGAGGCGTCCGACACCGAGGTCAAGCGCCTTTGCGATCAGCTCGACGTTGCCGTTGCCCTCGGCGCAAAAATAATGCGCCACGATGTTGTCTACAAGCTCGAAAAGAGCGGACCCGCTCGCTCTTTTGACGGTATGCTCCCCATCATCGTGAAGAACGCTCAGAGAGTTGCCGACGAGGCAGCGAAGCGCGGTATCACGACCTGCACCGAAAACCACGGCTTTATTTCACAGGACAGCGACCGCGTAGAACGTCTCTTCAATGCAGTAAACAGAGATAATTTCGGTATCCTCATAGATATCGGCAACTTCATCTGCGCCGACGAAAACAGCGTCACCGCCGTCTCCCGCCTGGCTCCCTACGCCGTTCACGTCCACGCAAAAGACTTCTTCTGCAAGGAGCACGGCGAAGCCTGCCCCGATGGCTGGTTCCCTACCCGTGGTCGCAGATACGTCTGCGGCTGTGTCCTCGGCGAGGGCGTTATCCCGGTCAAACAGTGCATCGATATCATTCGGGCTACCGGCTACGACTCCTTCTTCTCGCTTGAATATGAAGGCAAGCTCGATTGCATCGAAGGCATCAAGCGCGGATATAAATATCTCAAAACCTTGGCTTAGTTAGTTTTTTATTGTTATTTTTTTGCCACCTTTCTTGAAAGAAAGGGTGGCGCCAAAGAACTCCCTGCGAGGAAGTTTTTTGGGCTCAAGGCCGGTTTATGCGGTTTAAATTTGACAACGAGCAGTTTTTCTAAGGAGGCTTTCTCGGACAGCTCATCGCTGCCGAGAAAGCTTTTTATTTTGTTTTTTTTTGCGACTTTCTTTCGAGAAAGTCGCCCAAATAACTTCCTACGAGGAAGTTATTTGTATCAAGGCCGGTTTATTCAGTCTGAATTTTATAACGAGTATTTTTTCTGAGGAGGCTTTCTCGGACAACTCATCGCTACCGAGAAAGCTTTTTATTTTATTATATAGAAAATGCTAATCCCCC
>CAYQEY010000130.1:0-3346 GCA_964416635.1 uncultured Lachnospiraceae bacterium
CATGGCGGGAGCATACGCAGCCCTTGCATTATACAAGATGGGCGACACACGCCGTGCGGCGGCTATGTGCAGAGAGATACTTTCAAACGACTCGCTGAATCATTTGGCACGCTATGCATTGACAGTAATAACAGGAAAGGGCAAGACTGAATTTTTCAAAGTTCTGTGCTCCAATCCCGCACAGACCTGCCTTGATATTTGCTTCGACCTGCTTGACGCGGGATTTACGGAGGAAAGCGTGGTACTCCTTAAGGGCGCAATCACGATAGCTCCCGACAATGCAATGCTCAAATATACGCTTGCTTACTGTTATGAGATGCTCGGAGATACCAATACGGCGGCGAGATACCGAAAGGCGGCTCCGAAGCAGAAGATCGTTGATGTGTTCCCATCGCGTGCAGGAGAGATAAGGGTGCTGCGATCGGCTATTAATGCAAACGGCAAAGATGGATTTGCCTCATATCTACTCGGATGTATCAGATATAATTCAAGGCTTTACGAGGATGCCGCAAGGCTTTGGGAAAGCGCGATAAAATATCTGCCTGATTTTTATATTCCTTACAGAAATCTTGCACTCGCATATTTCAATCACCTCGGAAGGGCAGAGGATGCCGTTGCTCTTATGCGCAAGGCGATAGAGCTTCACGACAAGGATTCGATTCTTCTCTGTGAAATGGCGACCGTTATGCAGCAAGCAGGTATGTCATATGCGGAAAGTGCTGAATTTATCAATGAGCATAAGCCTGATGTCGTTACCGATCAGATACAGTTGACCTTAGCTCGCGCTTACAATGCCGCAGGTTTGTTCGATAAAGCGGAAGAGACAATGAGATCCCACATTTTCTCGCCCGGAGAAGGAGCTGAATACGCTACTGCCGAGCCTTACATGTACGCTTGCTTTGCTCGCGGAAGAAAGGCACTCAAGGAGGGAAGATATGAGGAAGCACTCGAGTTCTTCAAGGCCTCGCAGGTTATGCCCGAGAACCTCAAAGTTGGTTTTTGGAACGAAAGCGTTATGATGCCGTACAAATACTATGAAGCGGAGACATTAAAGCTTTTGGGTAGAGAAGAGGAAGCGGAAAAAATAATTTTGAAGCTTACAGCCATGAAGAACGAGGGTATGTGGAACATGGGCGGAGAGTTCGTTTATTATGCCGCCATGTCTGTCAGACTCGGGGGCGATGAGATGCGCGCTCAGAGAATGATGAGAGACGCCATACTTAAATGGGAACGCGAGCTTGAAGGCGGATGTAAATATCATCGCGTTAGCGGAAGCCTTTATAACTGCTTTGTCGGAGACGGCAGAACAAATCGTCTTGCAGCGCTTTACTCAATGTTAGGATACGGAAAGCTTTACAATCGCGATATTGAGGGAGCAAAGGTGCTGTTCGCAAGATCGCTCGCGATGAAGCCCAATCCCAAAATAGCGTTTGAACTTGAATTATTGAGTTGAGTTTTGTATTTTTATCCCAAAATGAATTGACAAGGCGGGTCTGATGTGTTATAATTGTATTGTTGTATATCAGTAAAAGTATGGAATAGGAGTTTATGATATGAACAGAAATATGTTGAAAATACTTTTGGGTGTTGCAACAGGTGTTTCCTTTATTGTTGCAATAGTTCTGCTTTTTTTGGGTATAATGCTTGACCTTTCCACTATTCAAAAAGTAGTGCTTATTATCACGGCATTTTTGGCTCTTGCTTTAGCTGTCGAGCTCGGATACTTTGTGTACTTGCTCATAGATAAGAAACCCAATTATTTTTTGTACAGTTCTAAGACCAAGAGAAATATTTCGGTTCAGAAGCTTACATTTCAAACCGTAAATGCAAGGATGAACAGATTTCTGTCGGCTTATGCTGCGTCCGAAGGAAAGATATGGAACGACAGAGTGCTTGACGATCCGTATCTCGAAATGGAGACTCAGTTCAAACCGCTTGTAGCTTATAAGCTGCTTTACGGACTTGCTGACAAGGATGCCGAGGCAGGTTGGGTATGCCTTGAAAACGCATCCTATGATACCATGCTCTTTATATTGAACGGACTTCGTGCCAATGAGGACAATGAGTTTGCTTCTGCCATAGAGAGTATTATGTCACAAAAGCCTGTCAACATAAAGATGGTCAGAGACTATCTTGTCAGAAACAAAAAGTATATACAAAACAAGATGCTGAAATATGTTTTGGAGAATATAGACAAATTCTGATAAAAAAATAATTATACCGCACATTGACAATCTTGTCTTTATGCGGTATAATTATTTGTAAGTAACTTTTTGGAGGTAAGTATGTATCCTTATCCTATTATATTCGGAATCGATCTGTATACCGTTTTTCTTTGCCTTGGCATAGTGGGTGCCATAGTTGTATTCAGAGTTTTTTCTGATAGATTGAAAATGAATTGGAAGGTGCAGAATCTCTGTATCCTGGCTGCCTTCGCTTCAATAATCGTAGGATATTTCTCTGCGGTGCTGTTTCAGGCCTTCTATGACATTGAAAGCCGCGGCGGATTTATCATAGACCGAAATACAGGTGCTACATTTTACGGAGGCCTTATCGGAGGAGCAGCTTGTTTCCTTGCAATATATTTCGGCGTGGGACACTTTATTTTTAAGGACAAATTGCACATAAAAAGCTTTTTTGATATCTCTGATATAGCGGCGGCGTCAATTACAATAGCACACGCACTCGGCAGGATCGGCTGTCTTATGGCAGGATGTTGCCACGGCAAGATAATTGACGCATGGTACGCCGTATATATGCCTGCCATCGGCGCAAAGGCTGTACCGGTACAGCTCTATGAGGCACTCTTTTTGTTCGGACTTTTTGCTTTCTTTACATACAGAGTGCTGAAAAGAAAGTCATGCAATCTGCCTATATATATGGCTTCTTACGGCGTATGGCGGTTTGTTATAGAGTATTTCAGGACAGATGACCGCGGAAGCACGATAGTTGATTTTCTCAGTCCCTCTCAGTTGATCGCACTTATAATGATAGTGGGCGCGCTCATGCTATTGTTCGTACAGATCAAGCTTTCAAAAAAGATAAAAAGTGCCAATGAAGTCGTCTCAGGGAATAGTGACGATGAGGAATAAAACACAAAAACACGCTTTGTCGGGCGAGGTCGTCCGCAAAACGGCATTTCTCCTGATTTTGCTCACGGTAGTCGCAGTCGAGATATGGTACAGACTCTGTGATTCGCCTGATGAATTCATAAGCGATTGCTATAACAGTGCCTTAAGATTTTGCGGGGCGCTGGCGGCACTCGTGTTTATGCTTGAGTTTTCATTTGGAAAAATACTGAATCCGTTTGTCAATAAAAGATTAAAGACATTTATATTGGTGTTGC
>CAYQEY010000131.1:0-3277 GCA_964416635.1 uncultured Lachnospiraceae bacterium
ACGAATTAACACAAGATCCTAAATCTTGCGCGTCTGCCAATTCCGCCATACCCGCATATTTTATTTTGGCTTTTCGGGCAGCCACGCCCGCGATACGGCTCAAAACATAGTCGTCTATAGCACTACCGTGCTCTATACTCCTTGTTTTAGCGCCTTTTCGTTCTCGCTTCATCCGCCACAGGCGGCGCTCGAACTCAAAGCTGCCAATTCCGCCATACTTGTATAGTAAGTAAAAGTCAATAGGGAAAAGTGTTTTGCGCTTTTTGCTATTCACAAATGCTTGAATATTATAACATAACGTAAACAAAAAGTCAATACTTTTTTGAAAAATGATACGGAATTTCGGTTAAAATAAATACTTTAACGAGGATCTGCTTTGCTGCAAGGTGCATATAGCGGAGACTATATTTCATCCATCGGGACTTTCTCGGCGAGATTTGTGTTTTTGTACCTCTTATCATCCGAAACTTCCTTAATGACTCTAATAAAATCGGGAAGGGAAAAGCTTTCGCTTTCGTCGGAAAGTTCTACCTCAAGTATCGCACGGTCGTTCCAAAATGGATAAACGTCGATCTCGATGATATGTGAATCGAACGGAATACAAAATCTTTTCTTGATGACGGTTTTTTTATCCTTGTCGGCAGTTTTCAGTTCTTCTGAATAAGTATCGCCGTCTATTTCAAATTCATTCTCGTAAGCCGAAAGAGCGGATATGCGTTCCTTTACCGTTTTTATGAATTTAATTTTTCCGTTTTCGTATATTTTTCGCACGCGCGCATTTTTGCCTTGCTCGGAAGAGAGATATGTCTGCTCAATGTGCTTGATCCTCACTCCATCTTGCCTTTTCAGAGTATCGATATCGGGCATATATATAAGGAATTTTCTTTCTGTTTCTATTGGTATCATATCGATCATTAAACGGCAAAACCGCCGTCAACTCCTATAATTTGTCCTGTTATAAACGAGGCTTCGCAGGATGCAAGAAAATAAGCGAGATTCGCGACGTCCATTGGCTCTCCGATTCTGCACAGCGGTGTTTCGTTGCACAGTGCGCGCATGGTCTGTTCGTCAAGCTCTGCATTCATATCGGTGGATATCACGCCGGGCTCGATGGCATTTACAGTAATATTGGAAGGACCGAGTTCTTTGGCAAGCGCCATCGTCATTCCGCGGATACCGGCCTTGCTTGCAGAGTAATGCACCTCGCAGGATGCGCCGATCTTGCCCCACATTGAGCCGATGTTTATGATCCTGCCCCATTTTTGCGACACCATCGGCGGCAGTGCAGCGCGTGTGATGTAAAAAGCGCTTGCAAGATTTGTGTCGAGCATTTTGCGTGTATCTTCATCTGTTATATCACAGAACATCTTTATTTGAGAGATTCCTGCGTTATTTATGAGAATATCTATCCCTCCGAGTTGTTCTATGGCTGTTGATACTGCATTGCGTGCCTCATCGGGCTTGGAAATATCAGCGCATATCGCGATTGCGTTGCATTTTTTGCTTAGCGCTTTCGCCGCCGCGTGATTTGACTTGTATATAAAAGCAACATTGTGTCCGTTATATGAAAATTTTTCGACGCACGCCGCGCCTATGCCGCGTCCGCCGCCTGTTATCAGAACTCTCATAAATAGTACCTTTCGTTTATAATTTAAGAATATTATAACGCAAGTTTGCAGTAATTTCAAGATATATACGCGAAATAATGATTTTTACTGCAAAAAATTGCAAAATTTTCAAAAATGCTTGACAATTCATATAAAATATGATATAATCCTTATTTGGTACGGGCATTTATGTGCTCGTCTCCTTACCGCAGGTAAATTTGAACTTTTAATGCTTGCGGTCTTAAGTCCATAGGGAGGTGTAAAAAATGGAAAAGGTAATCAATTCTTACGAAAGCCTGTTCATTGTTGATGTTACTGTCGGTGAAGAAGCTACCGAAGCAACCGTGAACAAGTTCCTGTCTTTGATCGAAGCGAATGCTGAGGTCGTTGACGTGGCAAAGTGGGGCAAGCGCCGTCTTGCATATCCGATCAATGATATGCCCGAGGGTTACTATGTCGTTGCTACTTACAAGGCTGAGGGTAATTTCCCCGCTGAGTTTGAGCGTCTTTGCAACATCGACGAGACTGTTATGCGTTCGATGACACTCAAACTGGAATACGATGCTGCCGCAAAGAAGGCTGCCAAGCTTGCTGCTGCCGCTGCTGTTGAGGCTGCTGCTGAGGAAGCTGTTGCAGAAGAAGCTGCCGCAGAAACTGCCGCAGAAACTGCTGACGCTGAGTAATCGGTACAGTTTGGGAGGTATTTCTAATGTCTTGTCTTAATCTGAACAAGGTCGTCCTCGCGGGCAGACTTACCGGTGATCCCGAACTGAAGCAGACTGCTTCTGGAATTTCGGTTCTCAGCTTTACGCTTGCAGTAAATCGCAGATTCGCGTCAAAATCGGGAGAGCAGGGTGAAACTCAGGCAGATTTCATTACTGTCGTTGCTTGGCGTCAGACAGCTGAATTTATTTCGAAATATTTCAGAAAAGGTTCTGCGATCTGCGTTACGGGAAGCATTCAGACCAGAAATTGGCAGGATCAGCAAGGAAACCGTCGCTATGCTACAGAGGTTGTAGCTGACGAGGCTATGTTTGTGGACTCCCGCAATGAGAGCGGAATGTCTCAGCCGTCCTATACTCCGGACGCATACACACAGGCTCCGTCTTATTCCTCAAATCCCGGTTCCGCACCTAATTTTGAGGATCACAACACAGACGACGATCTGCCATTCTGAGCAGACGACGCCGTCAAACATCAACAAATTTAAACAGGAGGTTTTCAATCATGGATAATAAAACCGAGAACGTAGTTCGTACGCCTCGTCCCGCAGTGCGTAGAAGAAAGAAAGTTTGCATTTTCTGTGCAGACAAGGTAGATTTTATCGACTACAAGGATTCCGCAAAGCTTCGCAAGTTTATCAGCGAGCGCGGTAAGATTCTTCCCAGAAGAATTTCGGGAACTTGTGCTAAGCATCAGAGAGAGCTCAACACAGCTATAAAGAGGGCTCGCCAGGTTGCTCTTCTTCCTTACGTAACCGACTGATTGTCGCTACTGAAATCTCCGAATACTGCGTTGCTCCTCGAGTGCGGCTCGACTTACGTAAGTAAGCCTTCGCCTTGCACTCTGCGGTGCGCCTTGTCTTCGAAAATTTCACTGACGCGAGGGAAAGAAAGCGGATACGTAAAAAAGCTCGGTGAAATATCGCCGAGCTTTTTTGTCGCTACTGA
>CAYQEY010000132.1:0-3176 GCA_964416635.1 uncultured Lachnospiraceae bacterium
TGACCGACCAGATGGTGTTGTCCTCGGGGAAGTGGCAGATATAACGGTTCTCCTCGTCTATGTCAGCTCTTGCGTGCAGACCCTTGATAAAGTCGTCGCTGTCTCCGAGAGCCTCGAGGACATTGGTTCCGACGCGTGTCATGATGAGCATATTGAGTACGACGTATATAGAATCGGTAAGCTCGATACCGTACTTAGCGAAGGGCGAGCCTACGATACTCATGGAGTAAGGAATAACGTACATGGTTCTTCCCTTCATAGATCCCTTGTAGAGCTTGGAGAGTTTTTCATAGCACTCCTTGGGATCCATCCAGTTGTTGATGTTACCTGCATCCTCTTTTTTAGATGTGCAGATGAAGGTTCTGCCTTCTACGCGCGCAACGTCGTTGATCGCGGTTCTGTGAAGATAGCAGTTGGGAAGAAGCTCCTGATTGAGCTTGATCAACTCACCCGTGGAGCAAGCCTCTGCTCTGAGAGCCTCTGCCTGTTCCTCGGTTCCGTCGATCCAAACGATCTTATCAGGGCAGGTCATTTCTGCCATCTCGTTGATCCAATTGAGAACGTACTTGTTTTGGGTCATTGTTTCTACCTCTTTCTTATATTTTGATTTTTTTAATACTGTTTTTATGGGCAAAGTCCCTGTTTTCATATCATTTCACAGAACATCCAATCCCTGCCCATTATATATTTTAGCTCATTTTTCTGTTTTTTGCAATAGATTTTTTGAAAGGTTACATTTTGTTAACATTTATTTTTTCGAGCATATTTCCGGATCATCCGAGGAATAATATTTTTACCAAAATCCAAAATTACACATTTCAAGGAGAAATTTTATGAACAAGCCTCAAATCATCAAATGCTGTGCCCGGCAGATCCTGGACTCGCGCGGAAATCCCACCGTCGAAGCCTCGGTTTTTCTTGCGGACGGAACTGTCGGAATGGCGAGCGTTCCCTCGGGGGCATCGACCGGCATCTATGAAGCACACGAAAAACGAGATAGGGACTCCACACGTTACGGCGGACTCGGCGTAAGCGATGCGGTTTGCGCTGTATGTCGAACAATATCCCCTGCCGTCTCGGGCGTTTGCGCGTCCGAGCAATTCGAGCTTGATAAGCTGTTGTTGCGACTCGACGGCACCGAAAACAAATCAAAGCTCGGTGCGAACGCGATCCTCGCTGTCTCTTTGGCGGTAGCGCGAGCCGCGGCAAATTGGTATCATATTCCACTTTACAGATACCTCGGCGGAATCGACGCCTGCCGACTGCCCGTGCCTATGATGAATATTCTCAACGGAGGAGCGCACGCATCCAACAACGTTGAGATACAGGAATTTATGATAGTTCCGATAGGATTTGAAAGCTTTTCCGAAGGCTTGCGGGCAGGCAGCGAGATATACAGTGTTCTCGGCAAGCTCCTTCGCGAGCGAGGTCTTCCGACCACGGTCGGAGATGAAGGAGGATATGCACCGAACCTTGAAAACGACGAAAAGGCTCTCGAGCTTATCTGCGAGGCGATAGAACGCGCCGGATACTCGACCGACAAGGTAAAGATCGCACTTGACGCCGCCTCGTCCGAATGGTGCGACGGAGATGGAGTCTACAAAATGCCCAAGCGTGGTATTTCTTATTCGAGCGACCAGCTCATAGAATATTGGGAGGGGTTGTGCAATCAATTTCCTATGATAATATCCATCGAAGATGCGCTCGATCAACGCGACATCGATGCGTGGGTAAAGCTGACCGAACGGCTTGGAAAGAAAATAATGCTCGTCGGCGACGACCTTTTCGTTACGAACACATCGCGTCTTGAGGAAGGCATCAGAGTTGGGGCGGCTAACTCGATACTCATAAAGCCCAACCAGATCGGTACTCTGTCCGAGACACTTGAAGTGATAAGGACCGCCAAGGAGCACGGATATAAATTTATAGTCTCTCACCGCTCGGGCGAGACAGAGGATACGACCATCGCCGATATCGCAGTCGCCACCAACGCACATTTTATAAAGACGGGTGCCCCCTGCCGAAGCGAGCGCGTAGCCAAATACAACCGTCTTCTGCGCATAGAAGCCGCACTCAACAGCTCGGCTGTCTACGGAAACGATTGATCCGCCCTCATCTCAAGTGGAGCAAAGGATAGCCGCTATCGAAAAGCCATAATCCGATAGCGGCTTTTTGCATTTCAGGAGAGATTTTTGATATTTTTCAGTATGTTTTTTATAGTATGATACCGAAATATATGCTACAATATAATTGAAGCTAAGGCTTCAAACTGTTATGCTTCAGTTATGGAAAGGGGAAATTATGAGAAAATACGGCGTACAAATGTTTGGTCTGCGTGATATTACGCAAAATGATCTGAGATCTGCTCTCAAAACCGTGTCTGACATCGGATACAAATTTGTTGAATTTGCAGGATTCTTCGGGCACTCCGCCGCAGAAGTTCGATCTTACTTAGACGAATTCGGGCTTGAAGTAAGCAGTACCCACACGAACATCGATCAGCTCACACCCGAGAATATCGGCAATACCCTGACATATCACAAAGAGCTCGGCAACAAAAACATAATTATGCCCGGTATTTGGATAAACACCCGTGAAGAGCTTGACCGTTCGATCGATGTCATCAACTTCGCAGAGCCGATACTCAAAAAGGAAGGCATGACCCTTTCGGTACATAACCACTTTCTCGAACTGGCTCCAGCGGAATACGGCGCGATCCCTCACAAGGAGCTTGAAGAAAAAACCAACGTATGCTTTCAACTCGACACCTTCTGGGCATTCTTCGCAGGCAAGGATCCCGTCCGGCTTATGGAATATTACCGCTCGATAGGCAGATTGAGCATGATACACCTCAAGGACGGTGGCAAGGATAAATCATCAAAGGCGTTGGGCGAGGGAGAAGCACCGGTCTGCGCCGTGCTTGAAAAAGCAATTGAGCTCGATGTACCGATAATAGTCGAGAGCGAAGGTCTTGACCCCACCGGAGCCGAAGAAAATGCAAGATGCTTTGAATTTTTGAAAAGATATGAGCTTTCCCACTAAAAAAAGCGACTCAAACCGGAGTTTGAGTCGCTCAGATTACTGACAAACTCGATTCGCAGAGCCTGACACTGTAAAATTGCACAAAACCGAACTCCACTTTTCTCTTTGACACAAAAGGCGCAAAGAGAAAAGTT
>CAYQEY010000133.1:0-2867 GCA_964416635.1 uncultured Lachnospiraceae bacterium
AACTTTTCTCTTTGCGCCTTTTGTGTCAAAGAGAAAAGTGGAGTTCGGTTTTGTGTAATTTTACAGTGTCAGGCTCTGCGAATCGATTTTGCCGGTAGTCTGAGGGCGCAAAGCCCTTTTTTTGATGCTTCATTCAAGCTTCATTCAGTAATATCAGTCCTTGAGAAGCTTGCAGTATGCAAGTATAAGAAGGATGAGGCCTATCAGACTGTAAAGACCGATCAAACTGCCGACTATGCCGAGAAGCCATACAAAGATGAAGCCCAATACAGGTATCCAACCGACCAAAACACTTGCAAGTCCTGCAACAATACTGAAAATGAGTCCCAAAAGAAGATGAACGACTATACCTATAATGAAACTTGTAACGTCTTTAGTGAATCTCCATGAAAGCGGAAATATCTTTTTCAATGTGTCCATGTTGACCTCCAAAATATTTATTTACGAGAATATTATATCACTAAATGAACGCTGTGTCAATAGTTTTGCAATAATAAACCCGGCTTGCAAATTTTTGATATGGCGTGCTCTTGCTGTGTCAGTTTGCTTGATAAAAATTTATTTATTATTGACGGAATTTTTATTTTATGCTATAATTTATTTGATATAAAGTTTTTGTTAGAGGAAGATATGAGATATTCAAATTTGCATACGCATACGACTTACTCGGACGGTAAGCAGAGTGTTCGGGATAATATAGAGTCGGCGATAGAGAAGTCGATGCTCTCGCTCGGTTTTTCGGATCACAGCTACACCGACTTTGACCTTTCGTACTGTATAAAAAAAGAAAAGCTGCCCGAATATATAAATGAGGTGAGAACTCTCGGAAAGGAATACTCCGGAAGGATCGAGATATATCTCGGATATGAGCTTGACGGCTTTGCTACTATGGAAAATCGCGGGCTTTATGATTATATCATCGGCGATATTCACTACGTTCGCACGTCCGACGGTCTGAAGGACGTGGATAATTCCTCCAATCATCTTGAAAACGTCAATACCTTTTTCGGCGGCGACCATATGGCGTTTGCGGCGGCTTATTACGAGGCATATGCCGAGCGTATTCAAGTAATTCGCCCCGATGTGCTCGGTCATTTCGACCTGGTAACAAAGTTCGGTTATGTCGATGAGAACGATCCGAGATACCGAAAAATGGCACTTGAAGCGCTTGAAGCATCTCTGGCGGTCTGTCCGATAGTTGAAATGAACACGGGTGCGATATCGCGCGGATATCGCAAGAAACCCTATCCTGCGATATTTTTACTCGACGAGATAAGGTCACGAGGCGGCAGGATAATGCTTTCCTCGGATAGTCACAGCGCCGAAAATCTGATATATTTCTTTGATGAGAGCGTTGAACTGCTCAAAGCGAACGGATTTGACAGTATCGTGATGCTCGTCGGCGGAAAGTTTGAGGAAATCGGCATTTGATAACAAAGACTATGGGAACGTATCTTATTACGCTTCTGTAAAATAGACGAAATTTAATTGCTTATTGGAAAATGAATCAAAATCTGTTGAAAAAGCGAGACATTTATTGCATCATATAAGTAGTTGTGCTGGGTGACCAACTCGAAAAGAAAGGAACAAAAATGGGAATTTTTGAAATACTGACACTTGTTTGCGGTCTTGCACTTTTCCTTTACGGCATGAACGTTATGGGAGATGCTCTTAAAAAGAGCGCGGGACGAAAGCTGAAAACCATACTCGGAAACCTGACCTCAAACAGGTTTATGGGCTTTATGCTCGGACTCGGTGTTACGGCGATAATCCAGTCATCCTCTGCGACGACGGTCATGGTAGTTGGATTTGTAAATTCGGGTACTATGCTTCTTGCCCAGGCGGTCGGAGTTATCATGGGGGCAAACGTAGGTACGGCAGTTACCGCATGGCTGACCGCGCTTAACGGTATCGAGGGCGGAGCGGATGCCGCGGCATGGCTCAAATGGCTGAAGCCTGATGCGTGGATGCCGATACTTGCGCTGATAGGCATTTGCTTGATACTCTTCTCAAAGAAGAATAAAATGAAGGACTTCGGCGTTGTACTAATGGGTTTTGCAGTTCTTATGACCGGAATGGACGTTATGTCGGATGCCGTAAGCGGACTTAAAAACGACCCGGGTTTTTGCCGGATCCTCACGCTTTTTGAAAATCCCATCCTCGGTGTTCTTGCCGGTACGATACTCACGGCTGTCGTTCAGTCGTCGTCTGCGTCCATCGGTATTTTGCAGGCGCTTGCGGTCGGTACGGGAGCGATCTCATTCGGAGCGGCAATCCCGATAATTCTCGGTCAGAACATCGGTACTTGCATCACCGCGATACTTTCGGCTCTCGGAGCTAACAAGAACGGTAAGAGGGCGGCGTTCGTACACCTGTATTTTAACGTGATCGGTGTTACGGTATGGCTGTCGATCTACTATTTGGTAGGATGGATATTGGATCTTACGGGAGCATTTGACCTGTTCGTATTTGCTAATTCCACGATGATAGATATGTGGGGAATAGCGATAGTTCATACGGTATTTAAGATACTTTCGGTCATCACGCTCTATCCGTTTGCAAATCTTCTCGAAAAGCTTGCCTGCCTTACCGTTCGCGGCTCTGACAAGAAGGGAGACGAATATACCGATATGCTCGACGAGAGACTTCTCGATACACCTACCGTTGCACTCGACAGAAGCCGCGCGGTGGCGTCGCAGATGGCCTCTGTCTCTGCGGATTCATTCCGAAAGGCGATACAGGCGTTTGATTTATATGATTCAAAGCTTGCGGATGAGATACGAAAGGAAGAGGACGAGGTAGATATTTATGAGGACGCACTCGGATCTTACCTTGTAAAGCTTTCCGAGCGCAGTATGGATGAATCG
>CAYQEY010000134.1:0-2852 GCA_964416635.1 uncultured Lachnospiraceae bacterium
AAATGAGAGAAGTTAAAGTAGTGATGAGAAGCTACGGGGGAATTTCCAAGGCACACATGAGAGCGTACAAAAAGTTTAGCGAAGAGGGAACTCCGATTAAGCCGGTCGCCATCTGCGATGTTGATCCCAAACAATTTGAAAGCGTGAAAGAAATCAATATAGGCGGCGGAGGAAAATACGACTTCGAGGGCATCACTCTGTATACCGACATCGATGAGATGCTTGCAAAGGAGGATTTTGAAATGGTGGATATATGTCTGCCGACGTATCTTCACTGCGAATACACACTCAAAATGCTCGAGGCGGGCAAGCACGTAATCTGCGAAAAGCCAATGGCACTCTGCGAGGAGGACTGCAAAAAAATGGCAGAGGCAGCCGTAAAATTTTCAAAGCACCTTATGATCGCGCAATGCCTGCGCTTTGACCCGAGTTATCTCTTCATAAAAAAATGCGTGGACGATGGCAGCTTCGGCAGGGTCATCTTTGCACAGATGAGCCGTCTGAGCGCCCTTCCCAAATGGGGATTTGAAAACTGGTTTCAGCGTTCAGAACGTAGCGGTGGGGCTGCACTCGATATGCACATACACGATGTGGACATGGTGAGATTTCTATTCGGTGAGCCTCGCGAGGTATCTGCCGTGGCTTATGACGACGTCACGCGGTGGCAGTACATTAACAGCCGTTTTTTCTTTGATGATAAAAAGGTGGTAACGGCAACCTGCTCATGGGAGGAATCGGATACGACTCCGTTTTATTCGGATTGCCGCATTCGCTTTGAGGAGGCAACGGTGTTGCTTGTAAACGATAAGCTTACCGTCTATCCGCAAAATGGTGTGGCGTACACCCCGGAGTATGAACGCAAGGACAGAATAATGGAGGAGCTCCGCACTCTTGCAATGCTTATCACGGGTGACATTTCCGAAATTAACGACAACAAGCCCGAAAGCTCCATGAAATCAGTTGCACTTGTAAAAAAGCTCTGCGAAAGTGCCGACAACAGCGGGGCAATCACCGAGTTCCGGTAATTTGCCGAGCGCTTAAGAACACAGATAAGTGAGATAGGAAAGATGAATAAGGTCGATGTTTTGGTGAGATTAAATCGCCATAAGGATGTTGAGAATGAACTGTGCAAATAAAGGACATGGAGCTTGACTCATGCCGATTGTGCATATGGCACACCGTGGTATTTACCGACGAAAATGCGAGAAAAATCATGCAATGCGTCAATAAATCAGGTATTTTCGTTTCAAGTCTGTGAGCCGGTTGGTCAGGAGCGTGAAGCAACTCATGTGGGTTGATTTATTCTTGTGTAAGGACAGTATATTTAATACATTGGGCAAGCGAAACTCAAAATGGTGCATTGATTACCTCAACTATTCGTCATTTTTAATGGAATACCGCAATTTCAAGGGCATTTATTACTTGAGCCTGAAATATGTGGTATTCTTTCCGTTGCCCTCGCGCTTCAGCTCGCCCTTGGCTACAAGCTTGCGGAGTACGCCCTACACCGAATTGATACTGAGGGATGGGCAAAGCTCCATATTCCCGACGACACGGTTATGCTCTTACATATAGTCTCAAGTGCCTACTGTGTCTCAAATGGGTAAAGAGGCATAAAGAGCGTTTCTGTATGTCCGTCGGGATAGGCCGCGCTGATATAATTCTGTACACTCTTCGCTCTGCCCGACATAGGGTTGTTCATATGGCTGCAAAGGATTTTGCGAAGCTGAAGGATATAGTTCGGTGTTAATGAAGGCTTGCAAATTAAGAGTTGGCTATGATAGTCGGCTCTTTTTTGTTGTCAAGCGATTGAAAAATTCATAAAAATATGATATAATTAGCGCGATAAATACAAGAGGAGAAACCATTGTGGGAATACGCGCATTTTTTCACAAAATAAAAATGGGCTTTGTACGAGCCGGAGAATCCTCCATTCCGTATGTCAATGAAGCAAAACGCTATGGCAATTACGGCGAGGACGAGTTTACATATATGCTTCGACGTGAGCTACCGTCTTGTAAAATAAAGAGAAATGTGGTTATTTCAACCTCCGAGGGCAATGCAGAGATTGATTGTTTGGTGTTTTATGAAAACAAGCTCTTTGCTATAGAAGTAAAGCGTTGGAAGGGTTATCTCACAGAGCGTGAGGATGGATTTCTCCAAGAAAAAACAGACAGATGGACCGGGGAAACACATACTAAACTTCTGAATTCCCCCTTCAAACAACTCGGAAGATCTATATACCTTTTAAAAAAACAAATCCCTGTCAAGGCGTGGGTCAATGCTATTGTTTTCTTTGAGGACGATGAGCTGGAATCAGTTTCCGTATCTTCCGATAATATATGGTTTGACCGTTATCGAGATCTCGTTGCTCATATCCGCAATGACGGAAATACTTCTTTTGGTTCAGGAGCAAGTGACCTCTTTGAAAAATGTGTTCCCGCCGATTACCTCTATGCGAATGCCCGGGGCAAGTCCTTGCACTGCATTATAAACCGTGCCACGCTTCGGTTTGATACTCCTCAAGGAATAATCCCCGTTGACAGAATCATTTCCATTTGTATCTCTCATCATTGGTCTTACGATGAATTGTATATTAAATTGACGGATGGTTCAGAAAGCATTATTTCTCTTGAAAACAGCAAAATTCAAGTTAGCGACAATGGGCGCATCAGCACGTATGCGCTTTGCAAATTAGATTATATTGAACTTGGGAAAACGCTAATTCAGTAATTTAACGAATAGCGGTCTTTTAACGATAGGAAGGCACTACACCTTGACGGGGAGTAGTGCTTTTCGGCTCTTTGTCAATAGTTGGGGTTAAAAAAATCTGACGAAAAGATAAAGAATTA
>CAYQEY010000135.1:0-2680 GCA_964416635.1 uncultured Lachnospiraceae bacterium
ATATGACGAAAGCCTTTCTTCATACGACCTTACGGATAAACCCATCTTGACAGTAGTAAATACCATCTACTGGGAAAAAGCAGCAAAAGGTGTTGACACCCTGATTGACGCTACAAAAGATTCCTACAAGTATTATATTGTTTTTGATGAAACTCCATTCAGCATTGTAAAATACACAAGCGAGAATAAAACTGTAATCGCTAATATGGATAAATTCTATATAGCGCCTATGCCTATAATTCTAAAAGAAAATGATATCAAGGAGATTCCCGTATCGACCGATAAAGGCGGAAAATTGAAGGAAATATTGTGCTTCGACGGCAGAACACCTTTTCAAGGAATGCTCATATATTATATTTATGATAATTCTTATATAGCCAAATGGTATTCTTATTCTTCAAGCGATACTCCCCTGACTTTTGAGGGAGAAGAGTTTGAAAAATACGCCGGAGAATATCACGAGTATCTTATTACACACGCTTATGATGAAAACGGTAACCGTCTCTACGGAGGCAGTATATCCTTCAATGAATACGTAGAAAATCCCGATAAATACGCTATTGATTCCAAGCAAAACGGAGAAGTCAATTACTCAATTATAGCCCCAACACCGGATATCTTGGATAAAGTCTTAGATAAAGAAGTTGAAGCTTCCCCTTTAAAAACGATAATTCTTACATGCGTATTTATACCTTTAGCAGTGCTTTTGGTTGCATCTGTTACCTTTATCATATATCGTAGGTCAAAGCGAAAAAATATAACAAAATGAGGGAAATAATTTCTCTCATCCGGGCTGTCTCGGCAGCCCGGATGTTTTTTGAACTAATATTTCTTGATATTTCTTTGCCGTAAATTCTTCTTAATCCTTGACATTTCACGTCGCTAATGATACAATATACATGAAAACAGATTTCACGGAGACAAAACAATGATAAACGAAGAAGTGCGCATAAAAATAAGATCTGAGCTCTACGAGGTAGAGGAATCTCTCTTCTCCGATCTGCCCGGGGACGAAGACTGTTTTGAAGAGATTTTCTCCGATGATGTGCCGAATGAAAGTGTAGAAATTGACGTCCTCGAGATCAATACTTTGGGAAGAATGACGGTAGATAACGACAGAGTGACATTTTCATACGACGAGACAGAAACTACGGGTATGGAAGGCTCGGTTACGGCACTTACCTATCTTGAAGTCGACCCCGAGATAATCAGTATGCTCCGCGAGGGTACGGTTTCGGCAACTCTCGTATTTGAAGAGGGCAAGCGCCACCACTGCATCTATAATACTCCAATTATGCCGTTTGAAGTATGTGTAAGAACAAAAAAGGTGGTAAACCGACTGAGTACCGACGGTACGCTTGAACTTGATTACATCATTGAAATACGCGGTGCAAAAGCAGAACGTACAAGATTTTTTATGCAGGTGATGAAATAATTCGACATCTTTGAAAAACATACAAATGTATATGGAGTCTTTCACATTACACAGAACAAAATACACGAGTACAAGAAAAGTCGTTTTGGTGTAAAAAAACATCAAAACGCTTTTTGTTTAGTTTAGTCCGACATAAATAACTGCATTTTGTTAATTTTTCCCAATTTTCGGTAATAAACTTTGTTTATTTTTGTGCCTGCCAATTTTTGTAAAATTCTTGCATTTTCATTTGAAATATGGTAAAATATGGTTGCAAATAAAAATTTGGAGGACAACCATGAAGAAAGCAATTAAAATATTGATAGCAGATGAAAACGCAAGTGAAAGACTCGCACTTTGCAACGAGCTTCGCCGCTCCGGATTTACCAATCTCCTTGAAGCAGGAAACGGAGAGGAAGCATTGATTCAGATCGGTAAAAATCATCCCGATATTGCAATAGTCGATGTTTGGCTATCAAAACTTGACGGAATAGGCGTACTGCGCAATTGTCAGAATCTTAAGTTTGCACCCGATAAGCCACCCGCCTTTATCGTAGTTTCCATGGTATCAAAGCAAAGTACATTCATAGAGGCGGCAAATTCCGGTGCCGATCTCTGTCTGCTGAAACCATATAACATCGAAAGTCTGTGCAAGCACATAATTTCTCTTGCAAAAAGCAGAGACGGCGAGATCGAACCCGAACATGAAGAAGAAAAAGCACCCGATATGGAGACCCAGGTAACTAAGATCATACATCAGATAGGCGTACCGGCACACATCAAGGGATATCAATATCTTCGAACAGCTATTCTGCTGACGATTAAGGACAGCGACGTCATCACCCGCGTAACACAGATACTCTACCCTTCTGTCGCAAAGCAGTACCAAACTACAACGAGCCGTGTTGAAAGAGCCATCCGCCACGCTATTGAGGTCGCGTGGGACAGGGGTGATGTAGATACCCTCAACAGTTACTTCGGATATACCATACAAAACAACCGCGGAAAACCCACCAACAGTGAATTCATCGCAATGATAGCCGACAATCTCCGTCTGAAGTACAAAATGTATAAATGAGTTGTTTATTTAACGGGTGTTGCTGCCTTTCTTTCTGAAAGCAACTCAACCTCCGCTACCTGTCGAGTTTTCAGGTCTTACCTTGAAAACTCGGGTAGCATCAAAGGACTTCCATTCAGGTCTGCACTTTGTTTTGGAAATATTCTGTTTCCGCTTGCGGAATGCGGCTGTCTAAGCCGCAAAGAATA
>CAYQEY010000136.1:0-2493 GCA_964416635.1 uncultured Lachnospiraceae bacterium
TGGAGGGCGAGGAGCCCTCCTATATGAAGGGCGCGTAGCCCTCCTTATCGTCCGTAGGCGGTAAAAATTTTTTCTGCCTACTTGACAAAAAATATATTTGTGCTATACTTTAACTAACGACCGCAGGAGGTATGAGTATGAAACTTTTGGAAAGACTTCCCTCGCTTGCAAGCAGGGATAAGAAGGAAATCTTGGATCTGATCTTACACGAAGAGTACGGCTATTTCCCCTCTGTTGATATTTCGGTAGAGGGCTTTGTAAAGGAGACCGTTGACCAAAAATTTGCCGCAGGCAAGGCAGTGTTTGAACGTCTTGAATTCAAATGCCGCAGCGAGCGTGGCGAGTTCAGCTTTCCCGCCGCATTTGTTTATCCCAAGGACAAAAAGGGAAGTCCTGCTTTTATACATATAAATTTCGCTCCCGAGATACCTCATAAACATCAGCCGACCGAGGAGATAATCGACGGAGGGTTTGCAGTTCTTTCTTTTTGCTATAAGGACGTATGCTCCGATGACGGAGATTTTACAAACGGGATCGCGTCGCTTCTTTACGAAAACGGAGAGCGTTCGGACACCGATTGCGGCAAGATAGGAATCTGGGCGTGGGCTGCCATGCGCGTTATGGATTATGCCGAAACGCGCGAAGAGCTTGACCCGCATCGCATTTCGGTGGCAGGACATTCACGTCTGGGAAAAACGGCACTGTTGGCAGGCGCACTTGACGAGCGTTTTTATTGTGCCTTTTCAAACGATTCGGGCTGCAGCGGAGCGGCTATCTCGCGCGAGAGCACGGGAGAGAATATAGCGGCGATATGTCGGGTATTTCCTTTTTGGTTCTGTAAAAATTATTATAAATACGCAGGTAACGAGGATTCTTTGCCATTTGATCAGCATTTTTTGCTTGCGGCGAACTATCCACATAAGGTCTATGTTGCAAGTGCAGAGAAAGACGCATGGGCACATCCTGCGAACGAGTATCTTTCCTGCGTGGCGGCAAGCGAATTTTACCGCGAGCGCGGCCGTCTCGGATTTATATCCGAGGATGAGCTCCCGATACGCGGCAAACGCTATAACGAAGGAGATATCGGCTATCATCTTCGCGGCGGAACTCACTATTTAAGCCGTGAGGACTGGCAGAGATATATGGAATTTTTGAATTTTTGATGTCAAAGGTGTTTAACCTTTTTGAATAAAAGGAGATCGATATGAGCGACATGATGGGCAATTTCCCGAAAAAGATATTTTCGGGCCATTTCGGGAAGTGTCATTGTCAGGGAATTGCGGTGGATGAGAAGAACCGATTTATTTACTATTCCTTCACGACAATGCTTGTAAAGTCCGATCTTGACGGCAACATTATAGGCACGGTCGACGGACTTATAGGTCATCTCGGATGTATTGCCTATAATGTGAGTGACGGAAAGGTTTACGGATCGCTTGAATTCAAGAACGATTCGATAGGTCGAGGCATACTCTCCGCGCTCGGAATGGAAAGCAGGTTTGATGACGCGTTTTACTGTGCGATATTCGACGTTGAAAAAATAGACCGGGTAGGTATGTCGGCAGAAAAAGACGGCATTATGCGTTGCGTATACCTTAGCGAGGTCGTCAACGACTACAACGGTGTGGGCGAGGGCGGACGGGCTCACAAATACGCTTGCAGCGGTATCGACGGCACGTCGTTCGGCGTGATCCCGGGCAAGAACGACGAAAAGAGTTGCATATTTATCTGCTACGGCATTTACTCAGACACTGACAGAAACGACAACGACTATCAGGTCATTTTGTGTTACGACGCTCGCGACTGGTGGGATAGGTATGCCTTGCCGCTTTCGCAGTCGGATATGCACAAAAGCGGGCCCGACGTGCCGCTTGAAAAATTCTTCTTATATACGGGAAATACCAACTGGGGCATTCAGAATCTTGAATACGATGCTTACACGGGCGATTTTTTAGTGGCGGTATACAGGGGATCAAAGCCTTGCTTCCCGAACTACCCGATGTATATTATCGACGGCTCCGTCACACCGAGGGACTCGCTTCACAGAGCCACGGGAGAGCCTATCCGCGAGCTTTCGCTCAAACGCGAGGGGCTTTCGGAAAACGGAATATACGGCAATAATTTTCCTCACGGCTCGACGGGCATCTACTCGTTTGGCAACGGGTATTATTATTTCTCCGAATCGGGATGCGACGGCGAGGGTCAGTATGCGAACGTTTGGCTGTATCGCGCAACCGACGACCCGACAGATCCGTTTGTGAGAGTGTAAAAACAAAAAAGGGCGCAAAGCCCTTTTTTTGCTGACAAACATATTCGCACAAGCATATTGCACAAAAGTTTTAGCCCGCCTTTTTCAAAAGGCGGCGCGGTGAAGGGCGCGTAGCCCTTCTCGCGGCTCGCAAGCCGCGAAACGCTCCTTTCGGCGTTTCTCTTTTGCGAACTTTTCTCTTTGCGCCTTTTGTGTCAAAGAGAAAAGTGGAGTTCGGTTTTGTG
>CAYQEY010000137.1:0-2492 GCA_964416635.1 uncultured Lachnospiraceae bacterium
GCAACGTCTGCTTCCGCGAAAAAGACCTCCCGCTGTAAGCAAAAACGAGTACCACGTGGTACTCGTTTTTTAATCTGTAAGCGCCGTTATGAGCCGCAGCATTTTGTTGAAAACAGGCAGTTCTTGCGATATAATGGATAATAATGATTTATCACCCGCGTAATCGCAATGTTGATGACATCTGCGGTTCTATTGCATCGGAGGCGATTGTATGTTCTATTCTGATAAACCCATAAGTACCGTCAAGGACGATAAGCTTAAGAGAAATGGTTTTGCAACGCTTCTTGCTAACGCTCTTACGAATATGGACGACAGCGACACTTTCACCGTCGGTCTATTCGGGAAATGGGGCTGCGGCAAGACCTCGCTTGTCAATATGGCATTGGCCAAAATAGAGGAACTTCAGGCTGGCAGCAATCTTGAAAAGCAAATCATCGTTGTTCATTTTGAGCCTTGGAATTTCACAGACACAAATCAGCTTCTAACGCAGTTTTTTGTTCGACTGGCAAACGAATTTCAAGAGAAGGACGACAAGAATCTGACCAAAATAGGAAAGGCCCTAGAGGACTACTCTGACGCATTTGGCCTTCTTGAGCTGATTCCGGGCGTTGGTGCGCCTATCGCTTCGGTCGGCAAGTGGGGCATTTCGCGCCTGGGGCAGAAAATGCAGAAGGGCCTTGACGAACGTGATGTTTTAAAGCAAAAAGAGCAGGTGATCAGCCTGCTAAAAAATCAATCTAATCGGATCTTAGTGGTTATTGATGATATTGACCGCATCAGCAACGAACAAATACGCTATATATTTCAGCTAATTACCTCAGTCGCAAGATTCCCTAACACTACATACCTGTTGGTGTTCGATAAAGAAATAGTCGTTGAGGCTTTAAAGGACGTTCAGGGCGGCAACGGAGAAGAATATCTTGAGAAGGTAATCCAAATGCCCATCCAAATCCCTGATATCACGCGCTCCGATCTGCACGAAGTATTATCGGAGCGTCTTAATGAAATCAAAAAGAGCTTTCCCAACATTGGCTTTGATCTAACCCGCTGGCCGCAGATATTCAGGACCTGTGTCGACCCTTTTATTGTTCATCTTAGGGATGTGAACCGCCTGTGTAATACACTGAGATTTAAGCTGGCAGCTATATCCTCAGAAGTGGATTTTGTCGATATGATCGCAATTTCCGTTCTTGATATCCATCATCCGTTGGTATACAAGTGGGTAAAAGAAAACAAGGCCGTTCTCACCGGCGAGAATGATTATGGGCATATAGTTCACAAAAAATCTCCGTCCGACCTGCTGACAGAATATCATGAAACATTTCAAAAGCTTACCGCTCAGGAGCGCTGCAGCAACAACGGCACCGGCGAGGCGGATCTGATCATCGCCTTTTTGGCAGACCTTTTCCCTTATTTCGGCAGCAAAATCGGCAAGGGCTACGAAGTCTATAATGCATCGAAGGCTATCCGCAATAACCTAATTGCGCACCCGAATAAATTCGATAGATATTTTCAATTAAATGTCGACGCCCTTCCTTTCAAGACAGCAGATGTAGACAATCTTGCGTTCCTTATGGATGAAAAGGAGCTCGCTGCTTTCATGTTGGCTCAAGCTGAAAAAGGTACAGTATATGAGCTGTTAGAAAATATTGCGGCTCATGTGCCGGACCTCACCGCCGACAGAGCAAAGAGCCTTATATCCGCTTTGTGCAAAGTGGTCTACAGTTTTGAAAAGATATATAAAAGCTTTCTTTCTGTCAGCGCAGCATCGTATGCCGAGCTAATGTTGCTCGATTTGCTGGAGCAAATCCCGGCTGATGAAAGAGCTGCGTTCATATCCTCGCTTATCGCCGATGCCGATATCGGCAATGTACACGCTATTGCAACTATGATAAACATGCTCGAATTAGGATATGGACGGTTGGCCGCCGAAGGGCAAGAACGTAATTACAAAAAAGTTATCACGATTGCCGAGCTGATCGACTTGGAGACCATTTTTACCGCCCGCGTTAAAGAGCTCCTGAAATCATACAGCTTGTTCAATTTCGCCGGTTGGAATATCATTTTTTACCTGATGAATTCATTCGACAAAGAGTATATGAAAAACTACCTGGAGACAGCATTGTTTGATGACGAAAATGTCTTAAAGCTCCTCTGCGGTTTTATAATTGTTTGGACCGGCTCCGGCAAGGAATATCAGATCCAAGATGAATACAAGGACTATCTCACGGATGAGCGTGCACTCGAGGCCATTTATGCATGCCAAAGGAGCGGTGCATTCTCTCGACTCCCAGAAGAGATGCAGAATCAGTGTGCGGCTTTCATTTTGTCTAATTCCGGAAAGTCGCGGCGCCGCGACAGAGTGTATCAGAACGAGATAGCAGATTTGGCGGCTGCACTGAGAGCATGACTCCACTCTTCACAACTTTCCAACAACAAAACACACCCCGGCTCAGAGTTGAGCGGGGGTGTTTGTATTTACGCTATTTCCT
>CAYQEY010000138.1:0-2479 GCA_964416635.1 uncultured Lachnospiraceae bacterium
TCGAATATCATAATCACCGAGTCGGGTATTCCTTATATCATCGACTGGGCACATGTTACGCAGGGTAATGCATCTGCCGATGTTGCAAGAACTTATCTTCTGTTCTGCCTCAGCGGAAACAAAGAGCTTGCAGATAAATATCTTGACCTCTTCTGCAAGAAGAGCAACACAGATAAACGTTACGTTCAGAAGTGGATGCCCATCGTAGCGGCATCGCAGTCGGTAAAGGGAAGACCCGAGGAAAGAGATTTCTTACATTCTTGGACCAATGTGGTAGATTACGAATAAAGTATCTGCATTGTATTTACTCAAACCATAACATGATTTTAAGAAAAAGGCAGTGTAATCGAAGGTTACACTGCCTTTTTCGCATATCGGGCGATTTTAGTGCTTTTGTTCCGCTATTCGGGCTCTCTCGGGTATTCCATATCACTGCGCTGTCAGACGTTATCATTCCGAAGTCATTGCTTTGTGATCAATTCCATTTTAGTCAAAATAGACATTTTTTGATATTGAAATTTGTTGGATATTATATATAAAAAAATAGAAAAAGGACTTGATTTTCTTGAATGATTTTGCTATACTGTCGCTGACACCGAAAGTATTCGGTGATTTACAACTTTTTAAAGGAAAAATGAGGTTCTTGTCATGAAAAACAAATTTCTGCCTGTGCAGGTAGCAGTGGAAACATGGAAAATTCCCACATATCCCATTCCCGATGCAGAAGAGATGCCGATGTTTGCAGAGACCAGCATACACCAGGGTACAACGGGGAATCCTTATCCGAACCGTGTGGTTTCGGCGGCTGACGGCGAGCATCGTTCGGAACAGGATTGGGAAGTAATAAGGCTTGAAAACGACTATATTCGCCTCGCGGTCATTCCCGCGCTCGGAGGCAGAATCTTTGAGGCTTACGATAAAGTAACCGGATATGATTTTCTTTATCGGCAACACGTCATCAAGCCTGCTCTTATAGGTGCGTACGGCGCGTGGATATCCGGTGGAATAGAATTTAATTGGCCCTTTCACCACCGTCCGTCGACGGTCATGCCGGTGGACTACAGTATCGAGCAGAACGAGGACGGAAGCGTTGTAGTATGGCTTTCGGAGCATGCACCAAACGACAGGACCAAAGGAACGGTGGGAATAGTGCTGCGTCCGGAGTCAAGCTACTTTGAGACTCGTGTTTCGATAAGCAACCGCACTCCGAATAAAAATAATTTTCTGTGGTGGGAAAATGCCGCAGTTGCCGTTCATGAGGGATACAGACTTGTGTTTCCTCCGGACGTTACCTACGTTCATCATCACAACGATGCCGGGCATACGACATTCCCGATTGCCTCGGGTCAGTACGGCGCCGATAATATAAAAGAACCTAAAGACATCAGTTGGCACAAAAATTCAAGAATAGCTACTTCGTATTTCTCGGCTCCATCCAAGCACGATTTCTTCGGCGGATTTGACTATGTTAAAAATTGCGGAGTTTTACATATAGCCAATCACCATATTTCTCCGGGTAAAAAAATGTTTACATGGGGATATGGCTCCAATGCCGAAAATTGGGAGAAGAAGCTGACAGATTCAGACGGACAGTATGCAGAACTTATGGCGGGATGCTATACCGACGATCAGCCTGACTTCACATGGCTTGCTCCGTATGAGACGAAATGCTTTTCGCAATTCTGGTATCCGACGCAGGGAATAGGATATACCACCAACGCTACTATCGATGCTGCAATCGCACTTGACCGCCGGACGAATGAAATAAGAATCAACGTAACTTCTGAACGCCATGATATAAGGCTCACCGTAAATGGCGCTGACGGACGTATGTTGCTTGATAAAATATTTGACCTTACCCCTTCGACTGTGGCGACCTACGCGCTTGAATATCCCGAAAACGAAAATCTTACCGTAACCCTCACGTCGGCTGAGGGAGCAACCCTTCTTTCTTATACGGAGGAAACTCCCGATTACGTACATATACCCGAAAACAATACGGGGACACCGCTTCCGGATAAGCTTACGACACCGTGTGAGCTTGTTACCGCGGGTAAGCACGTTGACCAGTACAGAAATCCATATTACAAGCCTGATCTTTACTATCTTGAAGCTCTTGAACGTGATCCGAACTATCTGCCCGCTCTTAAGGAGCTCGGTGAATTCTATACGCGCACGCTGAGATTCGAGGATGCACTTGAATACCTTGACAGAGCATATAAGATAGAGTGTCGATACAACCAAAATCCCTACGACGGAAGTGTTAATTATCTTCGTGGTATATGCTTGCGGGAACTCGGAAGATACGATGATGCATATGATCTTCTTTACCGTGCGTATTGGTCGAATAATGTTATTTCTCCTTCAATGACGGCAATAGCAGCCATAGACGGTATTCGCAAGGACTATAAGGCTATGTATGAGCACTCCCGTGAGGCTCTTTCAAAGGAAATAAGACATCCCATGGCGGGAGCATACG
>CAYQEY010000139.1:0-2385 GCA_964416635.1 uncultured Lachnospiraceae bacterium
GTAACCATCGACAGCCTGAAAAATAAGGTTGGAGTCAATGAGGAGATTGCAAACTTTACGGCTCCTCTCGGTACGACCATCGGAATGCCGGGATGTACGTGTATATGGCCCGTTCTGCTTGTGACATTCTCCGTAAATGCCGCAGGACTGAACTGGGGAATTGGCGATTACCTGCTACTTGCGGTTGTAACCCTTGTACTGTCTCTTGGCAGTGCGGGTGTTCCCGGTATCGCGGTCGTATCCTCAATCGCCGTATTCAGTGCACTCAATCTCCCGATTGCGGCTGTCGTACTGCTCATCCCGATCAATACCGTTTCGGATATGGCAAGAACACTTAATAATGTAACTGCTGCCGCAGTATCCGCCACTATCGTTGCGGGTAAGGAAGGACAACTTGATTATGAAACATTTTACGGTGAGGAGGAAAAGAAAGCATGAGCACAAAAACGAAGAAATTGCCCTTTGCGGGTAAGCTGGCAATTGCATTTGCTGTTTTAGCGGTTGCCTTTCTGATCCTCAGCATCGTTTCGGCCAACTATTCCGTAAACAGAACTGTTGACGCGATCAATGCCATCGGAACGGTGGAATATACCGATACGAGCAAGGAAAAGATCGACCTTGCGCTGTCTTACTACAACAGCCTCGACGCAGGTATTGGATTACCCGATAAAATAACCAATATCGAGCAACTCGACGCCGCAAAGCTTGAATATGTCCGTCTTGGCATCAAGAAAGCATATCTTGCCGACAAAAACGGCGAGGCAGAGGAGACTGTGAAGCAATACGTTGCAGATGCACGAGTAAGCTTTGACGAATATTGTACCACCGGTGACTGCACCAGCATCAGTAACTATGAGGATCTGATTGCTCTGGAGCAGAAATACAAATCGGAGACAGAAGCTCCGAACAATTCTTCGCCCTCGGATAGCAATACCGAGGAGGAAGAAATCGAATTGTGCTGATTAGCACGGAATTTTATAAACTAAATGAAATAGGAGAAAAAATCATGTCTAATATAACAAAGAAACCGAAAGTACTCATTGCGGTACTGCTGCTTGCGGCGACAATACTTACTTTGGCACTGCCCGTTTTCGCAGAAGAGGCGCCGTCCACAGGGTCATCCGCTACAAGCTTTGATATTGATCAAGCGTATTACAGCTCTGATTATGAGTATCTGGCTGGCAAGGATGTCGTATTTGAGAACATTACCTACGAAGAAGCTGTTTATCTTTTCCAGCAGCAAGGTAACTACCTTGTTTTCCTTGGTGGACCATGGTGCGGTAATACCAACGCAGTCATCGACTATATCAACGATGCGGCAAAAGCTGCAGGTGTTACAACCGTTTATAATCTCGACCTTGTCCTTGACGGAAATGCAGGAAAAGATAACGGACTTGCCGCAAATAAGAATGCTCACATCCGTGAATCCAATTCAAGCTCTCTTGACGGAGCAGATTATAATTATCTCTATGCAGAGCTTGTAACACGCTACCTTACCAATCTAAACGATTGGGTAGAGTACACAAAGGATAGCAAGAGCGCATTGATCTACACCGATGCGGATATCGCAGTTCCAAAGGTTCAGGTTCCGTTCCTCTTCATCTACAACAAGGACAATACCGTAAACCACAAGGGTGGAAGCGTTGAGGGAAAGACCTATCCCATCGTTTACGGTTATGAGAAGATGCTCAACCGTGACGAGGAGGGCTTATATACCGCAAGCTATGAACCCAAGGATGGAGGCGGATATAACGTAACAAAAACCAGAGTAGAAGGTACCACTTATACGCAGGAATTAAACGACGCAATTTTCAGCCATATCGGAACAGGCGACGGAAAGCTTACTCTTTCTGCCTTTACCTCGGCGGATTATATCCGACTTGCTTATAATGAAAGAGCAGGTCAAAAGATTTTTGAGGATGGTGAGCAGATCAACATAGAAACGATCACCTATAAGCAGCTCAACTGGCTACTCGGGCAGGATGGCAACTATCTGATCCTCTTCGGTGGAGCATGGTGCGGCAATACGCAAGCGGTCATCAATATTATCAATGATTATGCCGTTGCCAACAATGTGACCGTATTCAATTTCGATACCAAGCTGGATGGCGGTTATGCCAAGTATAAATGGGGTTATTCTCAGGAAGTACATATCAGAGACAGCAAAAATGCGTTTGCATATCTGTATGTCAGCCTTGTGAATACGTATTTGGACAACATTGAAACCGAGTACACTATCGAGAGTGACAACTATATTTACTATCAGACCGATCCCGCTGACGAAAGCACAAAGGTAATCGCAAATAAGCTTCAGGTTCCATATTTCTTCGCTTATAACAAGGCGAATGTTGACAATGACGGTCACGATACTCCTATCCTTAGCTA
>CAYQEY010000140.1:0-2369 GCA_964416635.1 uncultured Lachnospiraceae bacterium
CTTGACTTCCGTATATCTAATAAAAAAAGCACACCGAAGTGTGCTTTTTGGTGGACCATCACCAGCCAAAAACAAATTTTTTATTTCACCGTCCTTTTCCTCCAGTTCACTTAGTAATCTGTCATTTATCTCTACTGTGTCATTTCCCGAATGAAATGTAATTGTTATCCTATCGTCATACAGATAAATCTTGTTGACAAATATTTTTATTAGCATTTTCTTATACTTTTCATCGGTCATACTGCCCTTTTGGAGAGCCATAAGGAAGAACTTAATTTTCGGTGCAGTAAGAGAGGGGAACGGCATTGTTTCTTTGGCTATTTCAAATTCAAGATATTCTTGCTCGGCTTCTAATTGTGATATTTTTTCGTATAGACTTTCTCTTAATCTCGGAATGTCGGTTTCCAAAACAGCATTGAGGGCGTTATCTCTTTTACGCTCATTTTCTGCCAAGCGTTTCTGTAAATATCTCAAATTAGAGGTATCTCTTTCGGCTTCGCACATAGCAGAAACTTCTTTTGAAATTTTCTCTATGTTTGGTGCGGATAATAACTTTCTGCATTGAGCCAAGACGAGATTTTCTATATAGTCTTTCTTGACCATATCTTTTTCGCACCGCTTGGCTTTTCTGCCGTTGCAAATATAGTAGTTGTAAATCCTGCCTTGCTTTCCTGTTGCAGAGAAGCCCGTCATCATTTCTTTACACCGACCACAGAATAACTTTGTTGTCAAAAGATACTCGACCTTTGCTCTTGCTCTGGCAGGAGCTTTCTTATTCTTTGCCATTATTTCAGCCACCTTGTTAAAGAGTTCGTCTGAAATAATACGGGGCATACCGCCGGGAATTTCCTTGCCCTTGTATGTATAAACGCCGATATATCTTTTGTTCTTCAACATTGTGTGAAGCGAGTTCTTATTGAATGCTACACCCCTTGAAGTCTTATATCCCATAGAGTTCAAATGCCTTGTTATCTCTGTAACGGTTTTGCCATTGGCATACATTTCAAATACGGTTTCTACAATAGGTGCAGTATTCGGGTCAATCTCAAATTGTCTGTCTTTATTTACTTTGAAACCAAGTGCGATATTACCGCCTGTGCATAGACATTTCTCACCGTTGTAGTCCATACCACGCTTTATTTTAACCGATAGTTCATCACTATAATATTGTGCGTGTGCCATCATTACATTGCGGAAAAATCGTCCAGACGGGTCGTTTGAGAAATTCTCTGTGGCAGATACTAACAAGATACCGTTGTCTTCCTCAATCTTATCAGCATTGGTAAGCGACTGCTTCAAATTTCGTCCGAAGCGGTCGATGGAATATACAAGCACCATATCAAATGTTCCGTTTGAACAATCGCTTATCAATCGTTGTAATGCAGGTCTCCTATCATTTTTTCCTGTCAATGCACTATCGCTATATGATTTAATAACGGTATATTTGTTTCTCTCGGCATATTCTGTGCAGACCTTAATCTGTTCTTCTATACTCGCTTCTCTTTGCGAACTCGAACTATATCTCGCATATATTACTACTCTCATATAACGTCCTCTCTTTCTTAGCGGTTTTGTATTTCTTCTCTAATGCTCATAAGAATTTTACCGAGCCAATTTTGACCCTCTTTGGTACTGCATTTTTCACAGGTGCATTTACCCCAACGGTTATCGTGCCAATGGTTGCCTTCCTCTAAGTATGCGTTGCCTGTGGCGATTAACTTTTCCGCAAGTTCGGGCACGGCGAATTTAGCGTGCAGAATTTCATTCATAATGTCATAGGAAATGGTGTCCCAATTCGCAGGTAGGTTTGGCTCTTTCTTTCCCATTTGTTTGACCCTTACGGGATTTTTTTGTAGTGTGTACTTGATTTTATCCTCATCATTGGAACACTTTTGAGCTTGAAAGGCGGCTTCGGCATTCGGGTATGTCAAGCCCTTGTATTCAAACGGACATTGATAAAAATTTGAAAGAAAGCGGTATTCGTCTCTGAAAGATGTGATTTTGTTCATAGCGGTTACTCCTTTATCAAGTGCATTTTTAACTTTGTTATAAACTAACTGATTGGGATAGTATCTGTAATCGGCAAAGACAGATATACCGTCTTTGTAGTAATGCTCCAAAATGGCGGCGGCACAGGCAGCACTACGGCTCTGTCCGTATTCACATTGACAGATAATATCCAAGCCGTCTTTGTATGCTTGTTGGATATACTCTGCAAGGCTGTTGACCTCGGGAAAATATGTATCAAAGGTCAAGCCGTAATCTTCAAGGATTTCTATATCAATATCGTGGATCGGAATGGTGAATACTCTCTCGACTTTGCCCTTGTAATCAACGGGCTTGAAAATCTCGCCTGTTCTTTTGGAGGG
>CAYQEY010000141.1:0-2314 GCA_964416635.1 uncultured Lachnospiraceae bacterium
GGCTCACATCGCCCAGCGTCTTTTTCTGACTGCGAAAGTGCATGAGTATCTCATTCGCTATCCTCACCTAACGGACTTTCGGATTCTGCCGTTTCTTCGGTCATCGTGGGTGGGTTTGGAAATTCATAATCTCCATCATTGTGAAACAGATACACATGGGCGTTTTCACCGTCCCATACAATTTTGCGGATAAATGTCCTGATTGCGGCACGTTTCTGCTCAACGCTGTACTCCTCGATATTTTCGCCCATCGTGGAAAGCAACTGACGGATAAGGTCAAATTCAATTTCCGCAAGGTCGTGCTGTTGCATAATTGCTTCAAGCTCCGCAAGACGTTTTTTCAAGCCTTCGCCCTTTTCGTGCAGTTCGTCAATCTGTTCCATGATGTATTTCTCGGCATTTGTACCCTCTGTTTTTCCAAGGGAAATAACGAGAGCCTTAATATCCTTTTCGTTTTCCTCAATCTGCGATTTTATCTTTGCCACCTCTGCATCGTAGCCTTCGCGGTTTCCGTTGATACGTTTTTTTGTCTGCGTAATTTGCTTCGCCATATCAGAGCTTTGTTTGCCGAAGCTCTTTACCGTAGCAATGATTTTCGCGTCGAGCATATTGCCGTTTGCGTTTTTCATATCACACACATGACTGCGACTTCGCTCTTTTGTGGTACAAAGATAGGTGTAAATCGGCTCACCCGTAGCAGTCAGACGGTCGGACAGTTTGGGACGCATATAATCACCGCACTTTCCGCAATAGAGGATTCCCGACAAGAGAGCAACATTACTGCGCGGCTTGCGGTAGCTCTTGGATTTATTCAATTCCAAAAGATTTTGTACCTGCACCCACATAGCACCGGGGATAACGCCTTTATGCTTACCGACAGAAACAATCCATTCATTCATAGGCTTTTCCTGCGTTGCTTTGCCCGGACGTTGTAATGTGCGGTTATATGCCATAATGCCATGCTTACCGTCAAACGCTTCTTTCTCGGAGAAAAGGTCAACATCGTTCTCAACGAGGTAATTGTAAGCATCCTCGTCTGCAATCATATACACGGGATTGGAAAGAATACCTCTGATAGCGAAACGAGTAAAGGTCTTTCCACGCTTGGTCTTATAGCGTCTTTGCATAAGAAATTGGTCGGTTTTCGTAAGTGAGCCTGTTTCAATGAATTTATCGAAAATCAGCTTTACCAAATTGATTTCATCGGGTATAATTTTCAACTTACAAGCCTTGCGGGTTTTACCGTCCACGGTTACGTTGGAAATACTCTCCGATTCATAGCCCGTAGGAGTAGTACCACCGAGCCAACGTCCTGTCTTGGACAACTCATGCATATTATCTCGAATCCGCTCTGCAATGGTTTCACGCTCTAACTGCGAAAAAACGGAGGCAATATACATCATAGCCCGTCCCATCGGGGATGATGTATCAAACTGTTCGCGAATAGAGATAAAGTCTATTTCACGGTTGCCCAAATCCTCAATTAACTTTGCAAAATCCCCGATGTTACGGCTGATACGGTCAAGACGATAGACAACAATAGCGTCAAATTTTGTTTTTTGAGAATCGCTCATCATTTTCTTGAACTTCGGACGTTCCAGCGTACCCCCGGAAAAGCCCTCATCTTCATAGACAAGTGCCGCATCCGCTTCTTCCCCGCTATAATGCGTGGCAATATATTGACGGCACATTTCGATCTGATTTTCAATGCTTTCACCCTTGCCCGTAAACTTTGATTTTCTTGAATATATTACAAACTGCTGTATGTTTTTTTCTCTCATAACGTATCCTCCGAAAACATATGTTATGTATCTGTAAGTATTATAACATATTGTCCGCAAAAATGGAAGCGAATATGATGATTATTTATAAAATATTTGCTTTTTCCAAAATAAAGCCTCCGGCAATACCCACATCAGGGTGCTGTCGAAGGCTTCTTTTAGTCCTGTAGGATTTTTAAGTATTTATCTAACCTTGCGTTGATATATCCGGCAAAAAGATTTTCCATTGCAGACAGATTATGCTTAACATGATACTCGTCAAAAGCATCATAGTAAGCCATACGGTCTGTGAACTTAATATCAATAGGCGGATAGCCCGCTTTCATCAATTCCAGATTCACAAGCAATCTGCCCGTTCTGCCGTTGCCGTCGATAAAGGGGTGAATGCCCTCGAATTCAATATGAAAACGAGCCAGCTTTGTGACGATGTGTTCCGTACTATCAGCGAAATCACGCAAAAGCTGCTCCATTTTCGGCTGAATCAAGTACGGCTGCACCGGTTCATGCTGTGCGCCCATGATGCGAACAGGAAC
>CAYQEY010000142.1:0-2268 GCA_964416635.1 uncultured Lachnospiraceae bacterium
TAGTCTTGAAAATTTTTGTTTTTTCAACTGTCTACTCTAAGGGGATTATATCAGTATTTTCTAACAAGCAATTTTCATTTTGTCGGGGAGAGCCGAATACACAAAGGGCTGACGGAAAACAACCGTCAGCCCTTTTTTGGTTTGCTGTAGGCAAAGTAGCAAAGCGGTTGAAAAATCCATGGAGATATGATATAATAAGCATAGCGATAAATAAGAATTTGTCGAGCAGATAGCAACAGCAAGTTGCTTGACAACCCTGGCGACTCATGATATAATATAATCACAAACTCATAAGGTGGTTTTTTATGGAAACGAAAGATATAATTTACGAATTGAGAACGAAAAAAGGACTATCTCAAGAGGAACTTGCCGAAAAGATATTTGTAACAAGACAGGCAGTTTCCCGTTGGGAAACAGGTGAAACGATACCGAACACGGAAACGCTCAAGCTGCTGTCTCAATTATTTGATGTGTCGATCAACACTCTTCTTGGTTCGCCGCGACAGCTGATCTGTCAATGTTGCGGTATGCCGCTTGAAGATTCTAACATCAGCAAGGATGTCGACGGTTTTTTCAACGAGGAATATTGCAAGTGGTGCTATGCCGACGGCGAATATATGTATCATAATATGGACGATCTGATAGAGGTCTGTATCGCGCATATGGCAAACGAGTCATTCCCTCCCGAGCAAGTACGCACATATATGAAAGAAATGCTTCCAAAACTTGACTACTGGAAACAGTATAAAAACCTTGCCGACGCGGAAAAATTCGAGGAATTCAAAAGCAAACTGATTGAAGAGATCAACGCGCTTGGGATTGAAGGAATGCCGAGGGTTGAAAAGCTTAACGCGCTTGTGGGCGGATACGTTAACCTTGAATACCGTCTTCCTAACGGTAAGATCGTAAAATTCCTTAACGACAACGCAACCTATCTCGGCAATCAACTGGAATGCGAATTTGGCGGCAAAAGATGCTTTGGCATTGTAGCCAATATTGACTTTATTCTCATAGCTGCTTATGAAGCAAATGGCGAGAATCCTGAGCTTGTTATCTATAAAAAGAGATAATCAAATTCCAATTTGTCGGGGAGAGCCGAATACACAAAGGGCTGACGGAAACGACCGACAGCCCTTAATATTTGCGGTTCGGTAAGCAAAGAAAAAAAACAACGCGGTTGAAAAGTTCATGGAAATATGATATAATAAATATAGCAACAAATAAGAATTTGAGGAAGTGAATCGGATGAATCATACAACAAAATTTGACGGCAAAGGTGAGATCTACGCCAAAGCAAGACCGAGTTATGCCATCGAACTATTTGATTACATGAAAAACACATTAAACATACCAAGAGGCAGTGTCTTTGCCGATATCGGTTCGGGTACCGGAATTTTTACAAAACAGCTACTTGATCGTGGTCACCTTGTGTATGCCGTTGAGCCGAATGAAGATATGCGAAAAAAAGCAGAGGAAAAGCTTTTCGAGAATAAAAACTTCACCTCTGTTTGCGGTACGGACAGCAATACGTGTCTTCCTGATGAAAGCGTTGATTTTATTACGGCTGCACAGGCATTTCACTGGTTTGATGCGGATGCGTTCAAGAAAGAATGCAAACGCATTTTAAAATCAAACGGTAAGGTGTTCATCGTTTATAATTCTCGTGATGAGGATGCCGCCCCCACAAAAGCACTTGCCGTTTTATGCCGCAAGTATAATCCCGAATTCCACGGTTTTTCAAATGGAATCAGCGATAAAAAATGTCGTGCTTTCTTCGATAATAACTGCGAGATCTTCCGAGCAGACAACCGCCAAATCTATGACAGACAAGGCTTTATCGACCGTGTGCTGTCATCTTCGTACGCTTTGCGTGATCGTGATGAAGAGTATGAAGCATATTTGAAAGAGATAAATGCAATCTTTGATACGTTTGCCTTGAACGGTTTGCTGACTGTGCCGACATATACCGTCGCATATATCGGTAATATGTAACAAATTCCAATTTGTCGGGGAGAGCCGAATACACAAAGGGCTGACGGAAAGCAACCGTCAGCCCTTAATATTTGCGGTTCGGTAAGCAAAGCAAGAGGCTTTGGAAATTGTTTTCCAAAGCCAATTTTGTGTGCCACTGCCTATTTTGATACAATTTGCGTACACCATGTAAAAAATGCGTACAGTTCTAATTTTTTACGTACAGCAGGGAAAAAGTGCGTACAACTACAAATCACTAAAATTATTTTACTTTTTTCTTGATATTAACGATAAAAG
>CAYQEY010000143.1:0-2265 GCA_964416635.1 uncultured Lachnospiraceae bacterium
TTCTTTATCTTTTCGTCAGATTTTTTTAACCCCAACTATTGACAAAGAGCCAAAATTCAGGGGCACGAAAAATTTTTCGTGCCCCTTTTGTTATTTTAATTGTCGCTCAGCTTCTTTTGCTTTCTGAGTACGAAAAAGACGAGAGCGAGCAATATCAGCATTATAAGGAATGAGATGGCGGAAAGGACCTGCTGACCGCGTATATTAATGCCGAAAAGGCTGTTCTGGTTGTTCTGAACGGTCGAAAGTATCCTTGCGCCGACGAGTGTCGACAGAAATCCGCATACTCCGCTGAGTGCCGATTTTATCGAGCTTGCTTGAACGAAATAATCGTTTTCGACATAATCAAAGGTGATGTTCATAAAATTCTGATGTATTGCCGCAAGTGAGCCATTGTATAGCAGGGAATAGGCAAATATCATCCATCTTGCCGAGGGCGAGGTGAAAATGTTGAGAAAGAAGCAAACGCAGAGCATTGAAAAGCCGAGAAGCATTCCCGTGCAGTACGAAGTCTTGTCGGAGAATTTACCGAGCGGTTTTGATATGGCAAATCTGAAAAGAAGTCCCGCAATATTTATGAGCTGTGCTTCTCCGACGCTGAATCCGAGATCGGATTCGCTGATCTTGTATATGCCCATAAAGCTGTTGGTCATATACTGTGCGGCGTAAAAAAGTGCTCCGACTGCAAGTAAGCAGAGAAAAGCTCTGTTTTTCAGCAGCTTTTTTACTACCGAGATTATGGGCTCGCTGCTCGTCGGACTCTTTTCGACCTTGTAGCTTTTCATGATAAGCAGGCAGGAAAGGTCAAACAGACTTGCGACGAGTATTCCGCAGGCCAAGAATATAAATCCGCCCTCGACGTTACCCGCCTCGGAAAACCTATCGATGGCGAAGCCTACCGCAAGCGTGAAGATCATTCCGCTGATAAGCGATACCATTTCTTTGGTCGCACTGAAGCTCGCGCGCCTGTGAGGGTCCACATAAGACATGCCCCATTTAAATATCACAGAGGTGACGAGATAGTTGCCGAAATAGGCTATCAGCACGCAGACTATTACTATAGCCGTTTTGTATTCCTTTGCAAAGGGCAAGAACGGCAACAGAAAGAGCGACATAAAGAAGATCTGGCTTGCAAAGTGAAAGATGATCGATGCACGTTTTACGTTTGTTATGTGCTTTACCGCAAAAAGCGAGAAAAGCTGAAAGAGAAACGCAAACGAGATAAGCGAGGATATAATGCCGATCGTGGCATCACTGATGCCCATGTAGGTAAGAAGATTTGAGAGATACGCATCGGTTACGAGAAGCGAAACAAAATATTCAAAAGTGCACTCGGCTATATAAGCTCCGCGCGAGCGCTTGTAATCCGAAGAAGAGTATATGTCGGTTTTTTCGGGTGTCATATTCGTGAACCTTTCCGTCAAGCGTATTTGTAAAGTTTAAAGGGTTTCGAGAAAATCTCCGAGAGTATCTGCAAGGATCGCCTGTCCCTTTTCGTTGAAGTGAAGTCCGTCAACCGTGTATTCAGCTCTGTCGTCCTCGTTGTTGGGGTCGATAGGAAGCTTTTCAAAGAGGTCGAGGACGGGAATGCCGAGCTCCTCTCCTCTTGTCTTTATGACATCAACGTATGCCGCCAAAGGCTTTGCATCTTGCTTTTTCATGGGGCGTGGGCTTACCTCTTTGTCCGAAACGCCCCTAAAGCACATATGAGCGGGGGTCATAAATACGACAGTTTTGCCGGCATAATTGGTCTTTAAAAAGTTCATAAGAAAATATACGGCTCCGCAGAATGTCTCGGGCGTTCTGTCCTCCATACTGCCGAAATACGCATCGCCGTGTATGTAGTCGTTGACTCCGCCGTAGACAACTATGATGTCGGCGCTTCTGTCAAGCATATATGCTCTCCCGCAGAAACAGAGATCGTATCTCGGTATTTCGCTTGGTGCGCTTTGATGAGCAATTCTTGTTCCCCCTATTCCGTAGTTGTAATGAGCTTTAAGCTCAAATCGGCGGTGGAGCACGTTGTCATAGCGGCAGTTTTCTATATCCGTAACTCCTACGCCCTCGGTAATGCTGTCTCCCAAAAAGTCTATTATCTTTCCCTTGATATCCATTTTTTATCTCCTGTAAAATTTATGTTTTTGTTGTGTGCCTAATGAAACACTACGGACAATTATAGCACTTATAATATTAAATGTCAATCCATTATTCTTGTATCATATCAATATTTTTTGGTAAAATATATATAAAAAACAAACAAGAGGT
>CAYQEY010000144.1:0-2261 GCA_964416635.1 uncultured Lachnospiraceae bacterium
TAACTATAAATTTGAAACTTTACAACTTCATGTAGGACAGGAACAGCCCGATCCCGCAACCGATGCTCGTGCGGTACCGATTTACGCAACTACTTCTTATGTATTCAAGAATTCTGCTCACGCAGCGGCTCGCTTCGGCCTTGCCGATGCCGGTAACATCTACGGCAGACTCACCAACTCTACTCAGGATGTCCTTGAACAGCGTGTGGCGGCACTCGAAGGTGGCATTGCTGCTTTGGCTCTCGCTTCCGGTGCGGCAGCAATTACCTACACCCTTGAAGCACTCGGACAAAACGGTGGCCATTTTGTAGCACAAAAGACTATTTACGGCGGCAGCTACAATTTGCTGGCTCATACTCTCCCGAATTTTGGCATTACCGCAAGCTTTGTAAACATTCACGATCTTGCTGAGGTTGAAGCAGCTATCCAGGATAATACAAGAGCGATTTATATCGAGACACTCGGCAATCCCAACAGCGATATTCCGGATATTGATGCACTTGCAGAACTTGCTCACAAGCACGGTTTGCCCCTTGTGGTAGACAATACCTTCGGTACCCCTTACCTCATCCGTCCTATCGAGCATGGTGCAGATATCGTAGTACATTCCGCTACCAAGTTCCTCGGTGGACATGGTACAACGCTGGGCGGCGTAATCGTAGACTCTGGTAAATTCGATTGGGCAGCAAGTGGAAAATATCCCGCTATTGCAGACCCCAACCCCAGCTATCACGGCATATCCTTTGTGAAAGCAGTCGGACCAGCAGCATTTGTGACCTACATCCGTGCTATCCTGCTTCGTGATACCGGGGCTACTATTTCTCCCTTTGCAGCATTCCTACTCTTACAGGGCATCGAAACTCTGTCCCTGCGTCTGGAACGTCACGCAGAGAATACCAAGAAGGTTGTGGAATTCTTGAGCTTACATCCGCAGGTCGAAAAGGTCAATCATCCGTCTCTTTCCGATCATCCCGATAACAAATTGTATCAGAAATATTTTCCGAACGGCGGCGGTTCAATCTTCACCTTTGAGATTAAGGGAGGTCAGGATGAGGCACACAAGTTTATTGACAGCCTGGAAATTTTCTCTCTGCTCGCCAATGTCGCTGATGTAAAGAGCCTTGTCATTCATCCCGCGACCACTACGCACAGTCAGCTTTCTGCAGAAGAACTTGCCGATCAGGGAATTAAACCCAATACCATTCGTCTTTCCATCGGTACAGAGCACATTGACGATATCCTTGCCGACTTGCAGCGTGGTTTTGACGCAGTAAAATAATCATTTCATAAGATATAAAAAGAGGTAATTACCATGAAAAAGATAATTTCACTTGTATTTATTGCAGTTCTTGTACTTACAGTAGCATTTTCCCTTACCGCATGCGGTAATAACTCAGATAAAATAACCATTGCCATCCCCAACGATACCACCAACGAAGCAAGAGCGTTGCTTCTGCTTGAAGATCTAAGACTCATAAAACTGAAAGACGGTACCGGTATTACCGCTACTCCTCTTGATGTTGAAGATAATCCCTATAATATTGAATTCAAAGAAGTAGAAGCTGCACAGCTTCCCAACGTGCTCCAGGATGTGGACTTTGCAGTTATCAACTCCAACTATGCGATTGAAGCAAATCTCAATCCTACAAAGGATTCGCTTGGTCTGGAAGGTTCTTCCTCTGCATATGGCAATATTCTCGCCGTAAAGAAAGGTAACGAAAATTCCGACCTTATTAAGGCTCTCAAAGCCGCTCTTGAAAGTAAACAGGTGGTCGACTTCATTGCCTCTGAATATGATGGAGCAGTAGTATCTGTTGTAGATAATACCACCGATGGATATGATTCCTCTGTTGATTATGATGCTCTTGCCGGAAAAACGGTTTCAATTGCTGCTTCTCCCACTCCTCATGCAGAGATTCTACAAGTTGTAAAAACGATCTTAGCTGAAAAGAATATCACCCTTGAAATTAAAGAGTTTACCGATTATGTTCAGCCTAACAATGTAGTTGAGAGTGGTGAAGTTGACGCAAACTACTTCCAGCACACTCCGTATCTTGATGATTTCAATGCCGAAAACGGAACACACATTGTTTCTGTAGCGCAGATTCACGTTGAACCCCTCGGTATTTACGGTGGCAAGCAGACATCTCTCAATGCAATTAAAGAATAAGACAGAAATTGACCGGCAGAGCGTTCCTGCTCTGCTGAGTAAATACCGGAGACTATTATGATAGAGATTAAAAATATATCAAAACAATCTA
>CAYQEY010000145.1:0-2047 GCA_964416635.1 uncultured Lachnospiraceae bacterium
CTAAAGCGTTATCCTCATAGAGCTTACGGAATAAGATGTTTAATTCACTCATTCTGCTTTGTGCCTTGTCAAGTTCTTTCCTTTGCTGTATCAATGTTCTTTGTACTGCCTGTGCGTTGTACTCGTTGGCAGTTTGTATAAATTCCTGTTCATGTGAATGAACATAGGACAATACTCTTTGCAGATCAGCAAGGACAAGTTCTTTCAAAACACTTTTTCGGATATAATGCGTAGTGCAGAGTTCGCCGGTTCTTATGCGGTTTCTATATTTTCCGCAAGTATAAGCGTGCTTTCGTTCCAATGTGCCGGCACCTTGTTGAAGATACATTTTATAGCCGCAATCTCCACAAAAGAGAAGCCCGGAGAAAATGTCGATTTCCTCTGATTTGGTCGGGCGGTGTTTCGTAGCAATTCGTTTTTGTGCAAGTTCAAAGGTTTCTTCGTCAATCAAAGGTTCGTGAGTATTCGGAAAGAAATATTGTTTTTCTTCCGGGTTCTTCTTTGTCTTTTTTGACTTGTAAGATACCTTGTAACTCTTGCCTGTAATGGTATGCCCTAAATACTCCTTGCGTGCCAAAATATCATAGAGTGTTTTATCCGGCCAGTTGTAAATACAGTTTGGGTGAGGGCGAGGGTGGCGGCAACTGCCGGAACGGCGGTAACGCAGTTCAGAAACAGTCAGCACTTCATGTTCCCGTAACCAATTTTGAATTTCACAAATACGGTCACCATGTACATACATAGCAAAAATCTGTTTTACAATCGGTGCTGTTTCCGGGTCGGGCAATAAATGGTTGCGGTCGTTGGGGTCAGCGATATAACCATAAGGCACTTCACCGTTGACACGTTCGCCCTTTTGTGCTTTTGCTTGTTTGACAGCTCGAATTTTCTTTGATGTATCACGAGCATAAAATTCATTAAACCAATTTCGCAGAGGGGTAAACTCGTTATCCTCTCTTGCGGTATCAACTCCGTCATTGATAGCGATATAACGTACCTCATATTCCGGGAATACAATCTCAATCAGTTCCCCGGTTTTCAGATAGTTACGCCCTAAACGGGAGAGATCTTTGGTAATGACAGTTGCCACGTTTCCGGCTTCGACTTCACGCAACATGGCTTGAAGTCCCTCACGCTCAAAACTCACACCCGAAAATCCGTCATCAACAAAAAAGCGGGTATTAAAAAAATGGTGTTCATCAGCGTATTTCTGTAAAATCAGTTTTTGGTTCTGTATGCTTTCGCTTTCTCCAGCTTGCATATCTTCTTGGCTCAATCTGCAATATAAAGCGGTTATCTTGTCTGCATGTAACATTTTGTCCTCCTTTCCGACAGCAGACAAGCTTGGTATTTGTACTAAGTACATTATACCATATACCGCTGCATTTGTCTTTAATAAAATGTGAAAAAACGCCCTATTTACGGGCGTTTACGGCATTATGTTCAAGGTCTTTACGGATAAGTTTTTTAATCTTTTTTTCAAGTGTATCCGTTGCTTTTTCGTTGTATGAGGAACAAACAAAGTAAGTTGTTTTTCCTATTTTATGTTCCGTTGTTGTAACGGCGGGTTGATTTCCATTCAACGGATTAGCCCCCTTTCAATCATAACTAATTCAGTTTATGAATAATGGGTTGTACATTATTCTTGTTGCTAAAATAGGCTTTTATCAGACGATTGTTAGCTCAATCTCACGGGAGTTACACCCCTGCGCGGTTCTCGCGCAGCCCTACCCATTGCCTGCGACGCTTTGAACGCTCGGACTGTGGCTGTAAGGGAGTATCATTATGTATTTTGCGTGTCGTCGCCCACAAGCCGCTATACTTGTTTTCCGGTGTGGTGTTGGTCGCTCGTTCGTAACTGGGGTACCACGCAAAGTCGTAAGACTTTGTGGGGGGAGAGGAGGAGTAGCGTAATGATTGAGCTTTCACGCTTGCGTGGAAGCGAAAGATATGTAGCTTGCTCCGACGAAGTCATGGCGCACCCGCCGCATGGCTCGGCGCAAAAGGAACGTATCTGATTTGCCCTATGCTGCGCCGCCGTTATCTT
>CAYQEY010000146.1:0-1999 GCA_964416635.1 uncultured Lachnospiraceae bacterium
TTACATTTTATTTGCTATATCTGTTGGTTTCACCCCAACATTTATTATAGAACCGCTTATATAATTAAATCTAAATCGCCGATTCCCTGCACCGCTGTCCTGACTGTCAAGGCATACTCTTTGATAAGAGGATCGGGAGACAAAATACGAATGTCGCTTGCATGAGCAATAAGCCACGAAAAAAGAGAAGCATCGGGTGTAGCCTTCACCGAAAATTCAAAATACTCGGCGTTATTGTTGAATACAGTGATATTAATACCAAAATACGATATTACATCATCAGCGGAATCATTGGAGCAACGGAATCGCATGACCGTCGGTTCGGGACGTCCCAGAAGCTTTTGCAGTTCTCCGCTTTTGCACAACGATAAAAACTCATTTTCTCCTAAACGCTCTATGTCTGTGGTCTCAATTTCTATCAAATGATCGACAGCAAATGTCATAAACTTTTTTGATTTGTGTTCGTAAGCAATAAGCTTAATCGATCCGTCTGACTCCAAGTACCACGGACTCAAAGCCAAACACTCGCCGTCAAAACGCATTATTCTCTGTTTTTGAGAATTCCATTCAAAGCATCGGCAGACTACACATCTGTCGTTTACCATTGCAGAACACAATGACTCTATATTCTTCAACAAAGTATTGTTGTCACGGTAGCAATCTGCGTCCGGATCGGGGTCCGTAAACAACGACGATGAATTTTTCCCGCCTGCACGCACGAGAGCGCGCATCATCACGTCCTTATCTCTCTCGGTGAATACGGAAGAAGCCCTCACCGTATCACCAATCAATTTTACGCAAGCGTGCGATATCGGTCGCTCCACGACGCCATATCGCACTTCTCTTTTACGGCGGGTTTGAATATCAAGTCCATAGAGTCTGAGAGCTTCAATATCGTCGTAAAGCGTTTTTCTCTCGACATAAATTCCGTATTTGGCAAGCTCCTGAGATATCTGTGCAAGTGTCAGTCCGTGAGTGCTGTCGGTCTGCTCGAGCATTATTCTGTACAAGTACAAGAGCTTAAGCTTTTGATTGGAGCGTTTTGACATATATCATCCTCCTCGATACTTGATTGATCACCTGTATTCTATCATAAAACGTTCGTAAAATCAAGTCTCAAATCGAATGTAGTGTTACACTGTTTGAACGAGAGGAAGAATCTGGGACGCTAATATTTTTTGATGTTTAAATATGCATCTATATGAGTAAAGAAGCTGTATTGTCATAATGCTGCATCAAAAAATGAAATGTCGATCCCGCTTGTGTTGTTCTCGCCGTTCCGCATAAGATCCTTGATTGTGATACCGTCAAAATATCCGTCAATCAAAGACTGCAAATTTTTCCACATCGAAATTGTGCGACACTCATTTACTTTTTTGCAAGGCTCGGCTCCGCATTCAAGACAGGCAACCGGAGCAAGATCACCTTCCGCCAAGCGAAGAATTTCGCCCACGGTATATTCTTCGGGCTTCCTCGTCAAGCGGTATCCGCCGCCCTTGCCGTGCTGTCCTTCAACGATGTGATTTTGAGTCAACACAGGCAGAATGTGTTCCAAATACTTATGCGGAAGTCCCTGACGCTCCGCAACCTTTTTCATCGGAATATAAGAACCGTCGCCATTTTCCGCAAGATCAATCATAATCTTGAGTGCATATCTGCCTTTCGTCGATATTGTCATTTTCGTGTCCTTCCTAACTACTTATTTTTCATACTGTTGAAGTGTTCCAAAAAGGAGCGCTCTTCACCGTTCGTTTTGTATCCCAAAAACACATAATATGGCATACCGATCTTTAGGAAACGCTCCGCGCATCCTCCACATCGTCAAAAGAACAGCATGTATGACTGCGTGAAATGCCGATATCTTCTTTGTCATATAGCTTCGTCGTACAGGCGATGCAATCGTATCCTTTATTTTTTGATCGGATACGCTGCAACGCTGCTGTACACGCCGCCACTCATGGCGATCAATGCTTTCATTCGGTATCGCAACAATGACCGC
>CAYQEY010000147.1:0-1861 GCA_964416635.1 uncultured Lachnospiraceae bacterium
GAGCTTCCTCTCCGCTACACGAACATCGTTGCTCTTGAGATAGACCACGGACTTATACCGGTGTTAAAATACACGCTTGATTCCTGCCGCAACGTCAGCATCATAAACGATGACGTTATGAAGGCAGACCTCGGCGCAATACTCGCTCCCTATTTTGCAGAGGGTAAAGTATCGGTATGTGCCAACCTGCCATATTATATCACGACTCCGATACTTATGAAGCTTCTTGAATCGGGCCTTCCCTTTGAATACATCACGATAATGATCCAGTCGGAAGTAGCCGACCGTCTGTGCGCAACACCGGGCGATAAAAACTGCGGAGCCATTACCTCGGTGCTCAACTACTACGGTGAACCCGAAAAGCTCTTCAAGGTTACTGCGGACAACTTCATCCCCGCGCCGAAGGTAGATTCATCTGTCGTGCGTATAAGACTTCACAAAGAAAAGCCCTACCGCCCGGTCGACGAGGACACTTTTTTCCGCACGATCCGCGCGGCATTTGAGCAACGCAGAAAGACGCTTCCAAATGCGCTCGCATCGGTATTCGGAGAGCTTACGAAGGAAGAACTCACCGCGATCGTAATTGAATGCGGACACGACACAAGCATACGCGGTGAAAAGCTCGGAGTGGCGGATTTCACTGCTCTTTCGGATAAGATCTACGCGAAAATACAATAAAAGTCATTGTAAAATTCAACGCAAATAAGAACTCTCCCGGCAATATTGTCAGGAGAGTTTTTTACATATTTCAGTTTTTTAGAACTTCAAGCAGCTTGTCGGTCGCCCTCTCGGCATACTCCTCGAACTTACCCTGATCGCGCAGATAGAAGAGCACCGTGTATCTGTCTCTCATGATAAGCGCGCGGTGAATACCGTCAAGCATGATCTTGCGGTCGGTAACCGTCAGAGGAACATTCATCTTCACACAGAATTGCTCAACCGCATCAAAATACGGAATGTACTTTGCGATAAGCTCTTTGAGATGCGCGTCACTTGTCTCCTCGTACAGCATCTTGTACATAATGGCAACGAGCCTCGTTGCCTCACAGACCTCAAGTCCGTGAAGATGAGGTCGGTTGCCATGCTCGATATCGTAAAGCTCCCATGCGTGAGCGATTATGTGCTCACATCCCGAAGCGGGGCGAGAGTTTCCGGTATACGCCATGCCGAGTCCGGTTACAAGAAAGCCCTCCATAATGTTCTTGATGCACTCCTTGTCACGGCTTGCAAGGTTATATCCGTTGTCAAGGCACTTGTTCGTCGCGTCAATAACGTCGTTGGCGATCTTCTCACAGTAGTATTCCCCGGAGTAATCTCTCGCGAGCTCCCAGTCAAGTATTCCTATGTATTTACCGAACATATCTCCGATACCCGCAAGCATCATATCAAACGGAGCATCCTTAAGAATGTCGAGGTCGCCTATGATGTACTTTGGAGTCGTGCACTGGACCGTGCTCTTTGAGCCGCTGTGAAGAAAAGGAGTCCCTGCAGAGGCGTATCCGTCCATGGAAGGCGCAGTACCGACTACGGCATAGGGCAAGCCGAGGCGGTAGCTTGCAAGTCGGCAGGAATCGTTAACGGTTCCGGAGCCGACTGCAAGTATCAGGTCGGGGAGCTCGGAATATTCAAAAATATTCGGCTTTGCACCGGGATCGTTTGCAAAAAGTATTATCTTTCCAAGTGTCTCAACGTTTGGAAGAACAACTTCTCCGTCAAGCACGAGCGTGCGATGATACTTACCGCAAGCCTTGAGCACTTTTTCTACCTGCTCGCCTGCAGCACGGTAGGGGTTATGGTCGGCTACAACATATATCCTATTATAGTCCCTGAGGATTGCGGGAAGCCGATTGACAGCACCCGA
>CAYQEY010000148.1:0-1805 GCA_964416635.1 uncultured Lachnospiraceae bacterium
GATGAATCGGACAGCCACGAGGTTACAAAACTTCTCCATATGATAGGCGACCTCGAAAGAATTTCCGACCACGCCGTTAATATGCTCGAATCGGCAGAGGAGCTCAGGGACAAATCGCTTTGTTTTTCCGACAGCGCACAACGCGAGCTTCGCGTGCTTACGGCTGCGGTCGACGAGATACTGACGATCACCGAGGAAGCATTTGGTGAGAACGATATACAAAAGGCGATGCTGGTAGAGCCGCTTGAACAGGTGGTAGACGATCTTAAGAATCAGATAAGGCTAAACCATACGCTCAGGCTTCAGAAGAGCGAATGTACAATAGAGCACGGATTCGTGCTTGCAGATATACTGACGAATCTCGAGCGTGTTTCCGACCACTGTTCGAACATTGCGGGATGTATTATTGAAATGTCGAAGCACGATGCGCTCGGCGTCCACGAATATTTGCACGAGGTCAAGGCGGGAAGCCCCGAATTTGTAAAGCTTTACAACGGGTTCCGCGAAAAATATTCGATCAATACGGTACAATAAAATATAATAAAATATAATAAAAGGCCGCCGTCGCTTTACTTAGTATGCGACGGCGGCTTTTTCGACAAAATCTTGCAAAAGCCTTTACTTTTTCATACATTTGTGCTATAATCTTAAAAGTTGATTTTCAGAACGAGGCGCAGGATGAGCAAAAGACAATGGTTTTTGAGGGGAATGAAGGCAGGTATACCCATCGCGATGGGCTATTTTGCCGTTTCCATAGCTCTCGGTATCAATGCGGTGGGCGGCGCGGGGATCACAGCTCTGCAGGCGGCTTTTGCCAGCCTTTTGAATAACGCGTCTGCGGGCGAGTACATCGCTTTTACCCTGATAGCTGCCGAGTCGTCTTATATGGAGCTTATTGCGATGGAGGCGGTCGCAAATTCGAGATATCTGCTTATGTCCGCGGCACTTTCGCAAAAGCTGGAGCAGGGAACCTCTACATTTAAACGGTTGCTGCTCGGATTCACGGTCACCGACGAGATCTTCGGCGTTTCGATGATGCAGGAGGGCTATATCAGTCCGTATTTTACCTATGGAGCATTTGTCGTAGCCACGACCGGCTGGACAGGCGGTACTCTGATCGGAGCACTTATGGGCGACATTCTGCCTGTGAGCGTCGTAGGCGCACTTGGCGTGGGACTCTACGGAATGTTTATTTCGGTCTTTATTCCCGAGGCTAAGAAAAACCGAGTAGTGGCGGTTCTCATACTTATCAGCTTTGTGCTTTCGGCGGCGTTTGAATTCTTGCCGTATATCAGCTCGCTCTCTAATGGCTTGAGGATAATAATACTGACCGTGCTTATTTCGCTCGGAGCGGCGATACTCTTTCCGATAAAGGAGGAAGAGGGCGATGCATAACGTTTATATATACATTCTCTGCATGGCGGCGACGACCTATCTTATCCGCGTGCTTCCGCTGACGCTTATCCGCAAACCGATAAAAAACAGGACGGTGCGTTCATTTTTGTATTACGTTCCTTATGTAACGCTTGCCGTAATGACATTCCCTGCGATCGTACAGGCTACCGAGTATCCGATAGCGGGCGTTCTTGCGTTGATCGCCGCCGTTTTGCTTGCATACTTCGGCAGGGGACTTTTGTTCGTAGCGGTATCCTCGTGCGCCGTAGTGTTTATTACAGAGCTTATTATCAGGCTTTTCTTTCTTTGAGAAGCATTTATAAAAAGCCGTCCGATCGCGAACGATCGGACGGCTCAGTTTGCTGACAAACATATTCGCACAAGCATATTGCACAAAAGTTTTCGCCCGC
>CAYQEY010000149.1:0-1639 GCA_964416635.1 uncultured Lachnospiraceae bacterium
TTTTATCGTAGTAATCCTTGAGCGCCGCTTTGATAGCCTCCTCTGCAAGCACGGAGCAATGGAGCTTATGAGCTGGGAGACCGTCAAGAGCCTCTACAACCGCCTTATTTGTCAATTCCAGTGCTTCTGACACGGGCTTACCCTTAATAAGCTCTGTTGCCATAGAGCTTGAAGCGATAGCCGAACCACAACCGAATGTTTCAAATTTTACGTCAACGATAACGTCATTTTCAATTTTGAGATAAATTTTCATAATATCTCCGCACTTGGCGTTTCCGACTTCACCGATGCCGTCGGCATCCTCAATCACGCCGACATTACGGGGATTGCGAAAATGATCCATCACCTTTTCACTGTATAATGCCATTTATATAACCTCACTTTGTAATAAATTCCTTTTTGCCGCTGACAAGATCCCTCCAAATGGGCGAAATACCGCGCAAGTATTCTACAACTTCTTTAACTGCCTGAATCGTATAGTCGATTTCTTCTTCTGTATTTTCCTTCGACAGACTGAGGCGTAGCGAGCCGTGAGCGATATCGTGGACTCTGCCGATAGCGAGTAACACGTGACTGGGATCGAGCGAACCCGATGTGCAGGCAGAACCCGAGGAAGCGCACACGCCCTTGTCGTCAAGAAGCAACAGCAAGGATTCACCCTCAATGCCCTCAAAGCAGAAATTGACGTTACCCGCAAGCCTTTGCTTTGCATCCCCGTTAAGAATGGAATGAGGGATCTCAGAAAGACCGTCTATGAGCTTGTCTCTTAATGCAGTGAGCTTGACGGAATTTTCGTCAATTTTAGTGCACGCCTCCTCAAGAGCCGCCGTCATACCCATAATAGCGGGAATATTCTCGGTTCCGGCACGCTTACCTCTCTCCTGTGCTCCACCTTCAATGAGATTCGTCAGCAAAATTCCTTTTTTGGCATATAGCACACCGATTCCCTTGGGACCGTGAAACTTATGCGCGGAAAGAGAAAGCATATCTATATTCTGATCTTTGACGTTTATTTTCAAATGTCCCATCGCCTGTACTGCATCGGTGTGAAATATCACGCCCTTTTCGCGGCAGACTGCGCCGATATCGGCGATTGGCTGTATCGTGCCGATCTCATTATTGGCATACATCACTGTTACAAGGCAGGTATCCTCGCGGATCGCATCACGCACCTGCTCGGCTGTGATCAGTCCGTTTTCGTGAACATCGAGAAGAGTTACTTCAAAGCCCTCTTTTTCAAGCTTATTTAGCGTATGCAGAACAGCATGGTGCTCAAAAGCGGTGGAAACGATATGCTTCTTCCCCTTTTTCTCTCCGATTTTTGCGGCGGATATGATCGCTTGATTGTCTGCCTCGCTGCCGCCCGAGGTAAAGGTGATCTCTCTCGGCTCACAACCGAGGAGCTTCGAAATCCGTTCACGTGCGTTTGTCAACGCCTCGTTTGCTTCCTGTCCTACGGAATGGAGGCTCGAAGGGTTGCCGTATATACCGTCCATATACGGAAGCATCGCATTGATTGCCGTTTTGCTCATTTTCGTCGTCGCGGCGTTATCCAAATATATTTTTCTGCGTTCGTTAGTACAGTCCATTTTAAGTCTCCTTTTCAAATGAGCGCATAGCAAGGATCGTTTTCTCAATG
>CAYQEY010000150.1:0-1612 GCA_964416635.1 uncultured Lachnospiraceae bacterium
GTTTATCAGCGGGTTTTTCTGCATCCGCAGGGATAAGCCACGCTTTTCCTTCTTTGATAGCTCCTTTTATCTCTCCGTCTTTGCATAAACCGGCAACACGGCGCTCGGTCAAATTCCAAAGTTTTGATGCTTCCTTTACGGACATCATTTTTTTCATGGATATACCTCCGTTTATATTCGCGGATATTAATTCAAGTATATTATATCACATTTTCGGAAAAATGTCAACGTTGATTCGGAAATATGTCATATATTTTTGATGTATTTCTTCTTGCTATATGTAAAACCACAGCCGCCCCGACCGAAGTCGAGGCGGCTGTGTGCATCTTAAGTATAAGTTTTCGATTATTCGTTAAATCTATGCTTCAATTTAACGAGCTTTTCCGGATACCACTCAATCAAACCATTGATAGCTTCATGTGCTTTCGGATCATAATGATAAAAATCGTCGATTCTCTCATTGAACTCGGATTGCTGATATACAGTCAGTTCATCATCCGGCACAAACCCGATTTTATCTTGTTCTCTAAGGTAGTCGATAGTGTCTTCGGGGCAAAGGAATACAACGGGAAGCCCCGCTTCCTTTAACGGTAAGTACATCTTGACCATTTCATATACATTCCAGTTGGGATTGCCACTATATGTGAAGTAATAGCCGTTTTCATCAACTCGCGGGTGGAGCATAATACGTGATCTGCTCGTTCCACGACGCAATCCCCAAGGGTGACCGCCTCCGCTTGGTCTTTCTTTGAGAAACTTGTAAAAATCATCGGGAGAATCAAGGTCTATTCCTTTGAAATTCCACACGCCGAAGTCTTCTCCATGCATCACAAATTGCTCAAGCAGAGTGTCACCTTCCACTTTTAGCCTTGCGTTTTTGAAGCTGAGAGCAGCAAACTCAAAGTATTTATTAAAGGTCATGTCCTTGATTCGTTCGGATGGAAATTTTTCTTCCGAGCTAATAACCTCAATTAAATACTCTATTTCCTCTTTCGTTAAGTCTTTCAATTCGCTTTCGCGGTATTCTGGGCAGTGATCCCAAAGAATTTTTCTCGAGATTACGCCATATCGCTTGGTATAAGGCAATTCTGCTTGGATATAGTCGTTATATACGCCTAATTTGCATTTGTAAATAACATCTTTTATGGCATCTACAACCCACGATAAAAGTTCCGAACAATCAAACGTCAAGAGTTCACTCGTCTCTTTCTTTATGTTAGGTTGCAGATTGATCGTAAAACGGTTTATCCGCAAAACGCGATTGCTTTCGTATTTGACAGCACATATCTTATACCAATAGAAAGGCTCTGGATAGTTGCTTTCAAATGTCGCTTGAAGTTCGCTTTTTTCACTGACATTAAAATACTCGAGCGCTTCATTTTCGTCTTCAAATCCGTAGTCATCCAAGCTGCCGCGTGGTATTTTTACCCAAAATTGCTTGAGCTCATTATCTCCGATTGCCTCTATTTGTTCGAGCAATTTAAAAATCTCATCGAACAAGATTAATGAAGCCGTATTGAGTGCATTTATATCACTGTGCCCAAGCAGACTATCCAATATTACTGCGGTCATAGCAGATTTACTGTTTGTTAATTTATTAGTCTTCATTTTT
>CAYQEY010000151.1:0-1566 GCA_964416635.1 uncultured Lachnospiraceae bacterium
CTTTCCGAAGAAGAAACACAGCCTATCGGCTTATGGGGACAACGCCACAAGCAGTATCTAAAGGAGCATAAGCACTTCCTTTACACTACAATGCTGATTGAGGGGACACTGAACTCCTACCTTGCAGATATTGACAGACAGGCACAGGAACGCTTGCTCCTGCTGACAAAGCAAACTGCAGAGCAGGAAAACGTGACCGAGCAACTGAAATCCGACAATGCTATATTGTGGGTGCAGAAAATGAATGAAATACAGTCCAGAGTTAGAGAAATCATTTACAACGAGATTATCTACGCATAACAAAATGAGTGATTGGGGCGGTAAGCCAGTTTTGGGCTTACCGCCCTTGTCTGCTCATAAGCAAAATAAAGAAATACCGTCAATGGCAGTGCTTGCACTGTTCATCAAGACCATTGACGGTATTGCGTATTTTGCTATTGCTATCTTTATTTTTTCGCATCTGAGTGATATAATTTATTTGGCTAAAGTGCTGTGGAAAGTTTGGATTTGACAGAGAGGATAGGGAAGGCTTTGAACACGGTTGCAACGCAAAGTTGACAATGTGCATTTCGGGCGATATAGATTGTGACATGGCGATTTGGTAGCATAGGGATACCAAATTAAAGGAGGTATGCCTAATGAATTTAGGAGAAAAAATCTACAAACTACGAAAAGAGAAAGGCTTATCGCAAGAAGCTCTTGCGGAGCAGTTGGGAACGACCCGACAGGCAATCAGTAAGTGGGAAAACAATCAGGGGTATCCGGAGACGGAAAAACTTCTGATGCTCTCCAATGTCTTTGAAGTGTCTGTTGACTTTCTTCTGAAAGATGAAAAGACGGAGAAAAGCGCAGACGAAAAAGGCTACTATGTAAATCGTGAAATGGCTGTCGGCTATATCGCTAATGAGAAAAAGACCTGCAAGTATTTTGGAGCAGGATGTGCTTCCTTTGCTTTAGCCGGAATCCCATACATCGCATTTTACAAAACCCCTGGAATGGGTTTGCTATTGGGAATTTCCCTTTTCATCCTTGCAGGCATCATTGCTATCGTAATATCAATGTTTACCTCAAAGGACGAATATAAAATTCTGAAAAGAGAGCCATTGCTTTTTGACTATGACTTTCTGAAAGGGCTGACAACTCAATACCATTCGTTGAAGAAAAAGTATATGGTAGTATCCATTGTTTGCACAATTCTTTTTGTTGTAGGTCTGTTGATACTTGCTGTTACAGTAAGAGGAATTTTTCCGTGGACAAACTATCATATTTTTGTTTTCCTTGCATTGGCAGTTGGAGTATTCGGTGTGGTTTACTCAGCAGGAACGACGGAAGCATACGAAATATTAGTTCACAATGACAATTATTCTAATGGTGTTTGGTTCAAGCTAAAACGCAAAGCACGAGCCAAACTTGATGACAAGTAAATGAATTAAATCAAATTTTCAGCTTTGTGTATTTATAAATTTACACCCTGCAAGACGAAACATCTTGCAGGGTGTTTTCGTATGGTCATATATATGTAAGACCGCAAGGCAGGTCGCCCTGCGGTGTCGATTTCGTATGTCG
>CAYQEY010000152.1:0-1521 GCA_964416635.1 uncultured Lachnospiraceae bacterium
GCATGACATGGTTTACCGACAGTCCTTTTGAAAAGATGATGACACAAAGACCCACCGGGCGGCGCGATAATGCGCCGCCTGTTCCAAAATATCCGGCTTGCCTTTCCTGTCCGTACAACGGGCAGTCCCCTTGTGTGGGCTACTGTCTGAAACGGGTACAGGAAAAAAAGAACAGCGAGCCGGAACGCTGATACGATTTACTTATGATACAGAATGTGATATAATCATTCCACCAATAGGAACTGGCAGTATTAAAAAAACAATATTTGATAAAGGAGATGATGAAGTGCAAAGGATTGATAGACTTTTGGAAACCCCATGTTACATAGTTGATTTTCTTCCTCAACAAGTGCCAAAAGATTGTGGTGGACAGTTTTTCAAAGTAGAAAATTATTTTCTTAATGAGTATGAGCGTTATGGAATAAGCAATAAATTTATTCGTATCATCTTGAAAGCAATGTGCTATTATCCTGTATCTGTTCATTGGGGCAAATGGATTGAACAACCCAAACCTGAACAGGTGGCTGAAATCATCAATACCATTATGGAAAATCATTCCGGCGATATGAATATGGTATTTACAAGTAAAGATGCACTTCTTCAATTCGGGTGGGATTGCTTGAATATAAGCCTCTATAATCCAGATGAAGAAATGCGTATATTGTTTGAGAAAATAGCCACTTCCGAAGGAATGTTTTGGAGAAAAGCAGACTAAAGCAAATAATTTATCATATTCATGCTACACAATTTCATACAGTCATTTTCAAGGACAATCGTTTCACCGGTTGTCCTTTTCTTTTACCCGAAAGGAGGAATTTTTTTGAAACTTGTCATTGCAGAAAAGCCGAGCGTGGCACAGAGTATCGCTGCTGCGCTTGGTGTAAAAGAGAAAAAAGACGGATATATGGAGGGCGGCGGCTACCTTATTTCATGGTGCGTCGGACATTTGGTACAGCTTTCCGAAGCTGCCGCCTATGGCGAACAGTATCAGAAATGGAGCTATGACAGCCTGCCTATTCTGCCCCAAACATGGCAGTACACCGTTGCAACCGATAAGGGAAAGCAATTCAAAATCCTAAAGGAGCTTATGCACCGTCCCGACGTGACGGAGGTTATCAATGCCTGCGACGCAGGACGCGAGGGCGAACTCATTTTCCGTTTTGTCTATGAAGTTGCCGGGTGCAACAAACCCATGCGCCGCCTTTGGATTTCCTCTATGGAGGACAACGCAATCCGAAGCGGCTTTGACAATCTCAAAGACGGACGGGACTATGACCCGCTTTATGCGTCCGCACTCTGCCGTGCAAAAGCTGACTGGATTATCGGTATCAATGCGACCCGCCTGTTTTCCTGTCTGTATCATAAGACCTTGAACGTGGGACGTGTGCAGACCCCGACCCTTAAAATGCTGACCGACCGGGACGCGGCAATCACCACATTCAAGAAAGAAAAATACTACCATGTGTGCCTTGCACTTCCCGGCACGGAAGCGGTAAGCGAAAAGTTTTCTGACCCTGCCGC